>CAJLFL010000119.1 GCA_905205855.1 uncultured Eubacteriales bacterium
GATGGATTTCCTATGTTGACGCAAACGGAAATCCGTTCACCGTCAGCAGTGTGTGCGTCAGTATCTTTTACGGCTTCAAGAGCCTTGAAAAGCTCATGCTCATCATTAAGCCGTTTTTCATATTCGGCTGCTGTACTGCTGTCGGGTTCATAGACAAAGCTGCCTGTATAACCATCAATATAAGCCTGTCTGCCGCTTTGACATTCGGTTACTCCGTCGGCACCAACAACAGCAGGTATACCAATTGATTTGGCAAGAATAACGGTATGTGAGGTAGCGCCGCCGACTTCTGTAATAAGTCCGGCAAGTCTTCTGCTGTCAAAAAGCATTGTATCTACCGGAGTAAGCTCGTGAGCGGCAAGTATATACTTGTCCGTTCCGGGAGGAAATGAAAATTCGCCGTCATTTCCGTTAATCATATCGTTCAGCAGCTGACCGATATAGGTAATGTCATCCGCGCGCTGACGCATATACTCATTGTTCTTTGATGATAAAACAGCTGCAAGTGCGCCTGTTACTTCAAGAACTGCATTTTCCGGCTCTGCGCCTGCCTCAACGGCTTGACGTATCGGATCTGTCAGAGTTGTATCCTCCAAAATCATTTTATACGCGGAAAATATTTTTGCATTATCCTCTCCGTATCCTTCAAGAGCTTTCTTTTCTAAAGCCTCCACCTTGTTTAATGCCCTTTCAATTGCTTCATCAATACCGATTTTATCAGATTGATTCTCTGACTTTTGATAAAGCAAAAGCTTAGCGCCTGCTATTCCGGGCGAACCTGCTATTCCGTGTATAATCTTCATATAAATCACCCCAAGTCTAAAACTTTGATTAAAGCGTCAACCGCTTCGGCTTCATCATCGCCCTCGGCTTTTATTTCAATGGTGTCGCCTTTTACCGCTCCGGCACACAAGACCATCAGAATACTTTTTGCTTCATATTCTTCACCGTCTTTAATCAATGTGATTTTGCTTTTATATTTTCCTGCCTCTTTGCAAAAATCCGAAGCCGGTCTTGCGTGCAGTCCTTCTTCATTTTTGATTTTATATTTTTTCAGTACCATAAAAAACACCATCCTTTTTTATAAAATTTATTTTTGGTATAATTTGTATTTTTACCATGTTTTTAAGATTTCCAAAACCTTATCTTTGTCCGTTTCACTGCGAAGCCTGTTACATTCTGCTTCGCTTTCCATACAAGAAACAATGGACTTATAAAATCTTATAATATTATTCTTTATTTCCTCACTTTCATCAAGGTCAAAAGCGAGAAGAAAGATAATATCGGCTTTTTCTCCGTTCGGCGTCCATTGTATCGGATGTTTAAGCCGGGCAAACACAGCGGTGGAACGATTTACATATTTACTCAAACCGTGAGGTATTGCGAATCCTCTGCCTATATCGGTTGAGGTTGTGCTTTCGCGTTCAAAAACAGTTTTTTTGAATTCGGAGGTTACATATCCGAGGTCCTCAAGCTTTGCACATAAAAGAGATAAAAGCTCATTCTTATCATTTATCGAACATTCCGGAAAAATAAGTTCTCCGGTAAAGATTCCTCTGTTCGGTGTCAACGCTTTAAGTTTATCCTTTTTTTCAGAGCGTATACTCTTTATATGATTCTTCAGGTTTTTTATATCGTTATCTGTCAAAAGATGACTGATTTCTACAATATTTTTGTCTAAGCGGTATCCGCCGAGAGAAGTTGTTGATATAATAAAGTCACATTCTTCATTCTTAATTTTTATTATATCTTTTCCTGAAAAAACCGATGTTATTCTCAGCTCCGGAATTATGCGTGTCAGCTTTTCCTTTAAAATCTGCGAAACTCCGATACCATAGTTGCATACCACACAGGCGCTTACGCAAAGCAGCTGTCTTTCTATTGCACCGCCTATATGAAGGGCGAGGTATCCGATTTCGTGTTCATTTATTTCAAGTCCGAGTTCCTTTTCAAAAACATTTCCCACAAGCCATGCAAGGGCAAGCATGTTGGAATATCTTTTTTTGATTTGTACAAGAAGCTGATTCTTGATTACTATCCCGTATTTCAGTCTTGAAATAACCGCTTTAAGCAGCAGATTCAGTTGTCTGACAAAAAAGGCATCGTCTTTTAACTCTACACTAGCCGCTTCGCCGAGAAGCTTTACAGTTTTTACTGTAAGCTGACACAGCTCTATGTTTTGATTTTCAAAAAAACGTTTGGCGTCTGTGTCTGCAAAGTCCTGAATTTCTGATATTGAAACCGCAAATTCAAGGAATTTTTTTTCTTCTTCGGGAAGCTTTATGTTAAACTCCGATTCAATTTTATCGCAAAGCATATCGGATATAATTGAATCGGTTGCACAGCCAACCCTGCAGTCCGGTGTGTCCGGCACCTGAATGATATGACCTCTTTGGCTTCTGACTATACAAAGAGAAATAAGAATAAGAAGTATTACTTCAGATGAATAGCTATATGTTATGCCAAAGTGCTGCTGAAGCTCATTTATGATTTCGGATGCCTTATCTGTACGAAAGCCGTCAAGCGCTTCGGTAAGAGCCAGACTCTCTTTTGATACGGTATAATATGAGATTGCTTTGTTTTCCGTAAGTTTACAAAACATATCCTGATACTCTGTATAGAAGTTCATAAAGGCTGTTCTGTAGTTAAACTCACTGTATTGTATGGAAATACCTTTGCCGCGCCGTCTTTCAAAAGCAATATGATTTTCATAAAACCAATCGGATATTTTCTGCAGAATCTTGTCAAGAGCATTTCTACTTATATAATATTGCTCGGTCAGCCTTTGCGCTGTAAGATTACCCTTTTTAAACAGGTATCTTAATATAAAGAATATAATTTCCTTTTCTTCATCAGAAGATTTAAAGTTCAAAGACTGCCAACCGCTTTCGTCTATAACAAGTCTGATTCCTATATGAGGATGAGCCTCTATTTGTCCTGCAGACTGCTCGGATAAAAATTCTTTGATTTCAGATAAATCATTCCGGATAGTCTTAACCGAAACATTAAATTCTTCTGCAAGATTACTAAGTGTTATAAACTCTTTTTGATTATGCAGTAAATCCAAGATTGAATATTCTCTTTTGTTCATGGCAGTGTCGGCCTCCTTTAATACCGCTGCTTTCTTAGTACAGCTTGATTATATACCATACTTAGGAATATGTATTTTTATTTTTTTGACACATTAGGGAAATTTCAATCAATTTAAAACAGATATTGATTATAGCATTATAGTAACATTGATTTGCGTGTTTGGTCAATCATAATATTTATATGCTTTGCAAATAAACTTAAAATATATATAAAAGAACCGATTTTGTATTGCTATCTAATATTTTGTATGGTAATATATAAAAAACTATAACTATAAAGCGAGGATTGATTATGGATAAGGAATTCAGGCTTGTAAGCAGTCTTGAAAAAATTTTTTTTGATATACCCCCAAATTTGACGGAACTAAACTCAGGAAGTATGCTTAAAAATGAAATCTATTCGTTTCAGCTTGCATGCTTTGTTATGGATGGCGGGAAAACCATGCTGCCGTATACGATAGAAATAAAATCAAAGCTTGAAAAATACATAACAGTATACCAAATCGGTTATGTGCCGTCACAGGTTCCGGCTTATACATTTACAAAGGATAAAAACTTTATTTCAAAACAGCCGGGATTGTACCCCGATACAATGAATAAAATATATAATAAAAAATTTGAATTTGTAAACGGACAGGCATGTGCGCTTTGGTTTTCGGTTGAACCAAACGGTGAAATGTGCGGTAATTATCCCATAGAAATAGAAATATTCTCTGAAGATGAGAAGCTTCTTGCAAAGAAAGTATTTAATATAAATATTATAGATAAAGAATTGCCCCGGCAAAAGCTTATAAACACCTGCTGGTTTCACGGGGATTGCATTGCAAAACTTCATAATGTTGAAATAAACAGCAGCGAGTACTTTGAAATAGTTGAAAAGTATCTTAGTATATATACAAAATTCGGACATAATATGATTCTTACGCCGATATTTACGCCCCCGCTTGATACAGATGTGGGCAGCGAGCGGCCGACCAATCAGCTTGTTAATGTATTTTTGCATAATGGTGAATATTCTTTTAATTTTGAAAAACTGGGTTATTGGATAAAGCTTTGCAAAAAATACGGAATAAGATATTATGAGATTTCACATCTTTTTACCCAGTGGGGTGCAAAATATACACCTAAAATTATAGCTGAAACAGATGAAGGTGTAAAACGTATTTTCGGCTGGGATGTTGAAGCTGTATCGGATGAATACAAAAAATTTATTGACTCGTTTATGCCGCAGCTGATTTCATTTTTAAAACAGGAGAAGGTATTTGATAATTGCTTCTTCCATGTTTCGGACGAACCAACAAAGGAACATGTTGAGCAATATCGTGCGGCAAGAGAGCTGATTCTGCCGTATATACCTGAAAATCAGCTTATGGATGCGCTTTCGGATTATGTATTTTACGAAACAGGTCTTATAAAAAAGCCTGTTGTATGCAATGATCATATCAAGGCTTTTATGGACAATAATGTAAAGAATCTTTGGACATATTATTGCTGTTGTCAGTATGACGGCGTATCAAATCGTTTTATGGCAATGCCGTCAGCCAGAAACCGCATACTTGGGTATCAGCTTTATAAATATGATATAGAAGGATTTTTGCAATGGGGATTTAACTTCTGGTTTACGCAAAGATCAAGAGAGGTAATAAATCCATATGCTGTTACAGACGCGGGAGGTGCTTTCCCGTCAGGAGATTCGTTTATTGTATATCCGCAAAACAAGTATGGAGATGCAGTGACATCACTGAGATTATATGTGTTTAATGAGGGATTGCAGGATTTAAGAGCGCTGCAGCTGCTTGAGAGTATAAAAGGCGCTGAATATACAAAGGGCTTGCTTGATGAAATAGTTGGATTTGATAAGTATCCGTCAGAGGCATAGTATATTTTAAAGCTCAGAGAAAAAATAAATTCAGAAATAGAAAAAGCTGTATAAAAAATAAATCCGCGGCATTGCCGCGGATTTGGTTTTTTAAAGAGCAACTTCATTTTGTTTTGCCTCAGTCGCTGTAGGAGTGGGAGTGCTGTCAGGGACAGCGGCGTCATCCGTTGCCTTCGGCTGTTTAACAGAATTGGTGTTTGCCGGAGTTGATGTTGCAGCCGGCTTTAGGTCCGGAACATCATTTTTGGGATCATACACAACTATATCGCCAACCTTTATTCCGGAGGTAATTTCAACATTGGTGTCATCCGAGATTCCATAGCTTACAGTAACAAGCTTGCAGCCTTTTGGAACTTTAACGGCGGTGAAAGAAAGCTGTTCATCTGTTGCGTCTTTCGGAACCTCTGAGGGCGAAAGTGTTTCAGAGGAAGAAGTGTCGCTGACAGTATCCTCTTTAACCAAAACGAGTGCATGTTTTCCATCCGGCTCTATAAGAGTGTTTTTCGGAAGATACATTACATTTGTCGCTGATTGCATTATAACCTTTGCAGATACATTCATACCGGACTTCAAATGTCCCGGTTCCTCGACTGTTACTTCGACATCAAAAACAGTTTGATCATCATCATTTTTATAGCCTTCACTGGAAACGTTTGTAATCTTTCCGGCAAAAGTTTCGTCCGGCAAAGAATCAGCATTTACAATTACATCCTGTCCGGCTTCCATTTCCCATACCTTATATTCGTCAACCTGGAAAGTAAATTTAAGGGAATTCATATCAACTATTACCATCATAGGATTGTCCAGATTTGTTATACCAACATTGTCGCCGACCTTAGCGTTCTTTTCGGTTACGATACCGCTGACAGGAGATTTTATTGTATAATTCTCAAGCTGCTTTTTAGCGGATTCTACATCATATTCGTTGCTTTTTTGGTCATAGGTGCGAGTGCTTGCAGAGGTTTGTGTTTCGCCGTCGGAAAGTGTAGCAAGCAGGCCGCCTGCGGCAACCGTTTTGCCTACTCCGGAATTTACTGCAGAAACCGTTCCCGACACAGGAGTGGTTATAGCAGTAATTGAGCCGTCGGCTTTTTTTATTGTGCCTATAACCTGACCGGCAGAAAGCTTATATCCGGTTTTAATATTAAGACTTTGGATAGTTCCGCTTTCTGTTGCGTATATTTTTGAG
>CAJLFL010000120.1 GCA_905205855.1 uncultured Eubacteriales bacterium
GGCTTCGGATTCGTCCTTGGCGTCACCGAGCACCTTGGCCGCCTAGGCACAAAAACCCGAGTTCAAAACCAACGGCAGTGCAGGAATGGACTTGACTGCGGCAATAGAAGCGCCGATGGAGTTAAAAGCGGGTGCGCGTATACTTGTTCCTACCGGTATGGCAATGCAGATTCCTATGGGCTACGGCGGTTTTATTTTTCCGCGTTCGGGGCTTGCACATAAAAAAGGAATTTCCATGTCAAACGGTGTGGGTGTGATAGACAGTGATTATACCGGAGAAATAAAGGTTGCGCTTTGTAATATTTCCGATGCCGATTATGTTATAAATCCCGGGGACAGAATAGCACAGATGGTAATTATGCCTGTTGCCGCGATTGAATTTATCGAGGCGGACGAACTTGACGAAACCGAAAGAGGCGACGGCGGATTTGGTTCCACCGGCAGATAGGAGTTTTTATGAAATCATTTATTCTGGCATCACAGTCACCGCGGCGAATTGAACTTATCAAAATATTTATTCCGGATATAGCTGTTATGCCTGATGACTCGGCAGAAACAATTAAGGATAATGAAAGTCCGGCGGAAACAGTTAAAAGACTTTCTTTGCAAAAGGCGGAAAATACGTCGAGAAAGGCAGGCAAAGATGCTATTGTAATTGCTGCGGATACGGTTGTGGCAATAGATGATATGATCCTCGGCAAGCCGAAAAACAAGGATGAAGCATACCGGATGCTTAAACGGCTGTCCGGTAAATTACATACTGTTTATACTGGAGTTGCGATAATTGATACAAAAACAAATAAAAAAGTATCAGATTATGAAAAAACGAATGTAAAGTTCTGTAACTTGTCAGATGCTCGTATTTATGAGTATATAAATACAGCTGAACCTATGGATAAAGCAGGAGCATACGGAATACAAGGGTTCGGCGCCTTGCTGATAAGCGGAATAGACGGAGATTATTTTAATGTTATGGGGTTGCCGCTATGCAAACTGGGCAGAATTATGTATAATGATTTTGGTATTGACTTAATGAATATTGAAAGAGGAGAGTAATATGGCTATAGATTTAGGAATAGACCTCGGTACAGCCAATACGCTTGTATATGAAAAAAAGCAAGGAATTACCCTTAATGAGCCTTCAATGGTAGTAAGAAGCAGAAAAAACGGTCAGGTTCTTGCAATCGGAAGCGAGGCAAGCGAGATGATGGGAAAAACTCCGGATGGAGTTCAGCTTATCAGACCAATACGAAACGGTGTTATAACAAGCTTTCAGGGAACGGTTGCTTTACTTAAATATTTTATCAGGTCAACGGTTAAAAATACTCTGTCGCGGATAAGAGTTGTTATATGTGTACCTTGCAGCATTACAGAGGTGGAACGCAGAGCGGTGACAGAGGCGGCAAGAAGTGCCGGCGCAAGAGAAGTATATTTGCTTGAAGAACCTTTGGCTGCGGCGGTTGGCTGCGGAATAGATATAAGTGAGCCGCACGGAAGCATGATTTTAAATGTGGGAGCAGGAATGACTGAGGTCGCTGTTGTTTCACTTGGCGGCGTTGTTGTGTCACACTCTATAAGAGTGTCCGGTGATACATTTGATAATTCGATAGTACAGTATATCAAGAAAAGGTATAATCTGTCTATCGGTGATGTAACTGCCGAACAGCTTAAATGTGATATAGGTGCGGTGTATTTCCATAAAGACATCACTCGTGCTGAAATTAATGGCCGTGATATGATCAGCGGCTTGCCCAAGACGATTACTGTATCATCTGATGAAATCCGTGATGCTTTGTCAGAAAATGCTGAGGAAATTGTTGATGCGGTAAAGGTCGCGCTTGAAAAAACTCCGCCTGAGCTTGCCGCAGATATAGTGGAAAGCGGTATTGTTCTTGCCGGCGGCGGCGCAAAGCTCAGGGGTCTTGGACGTCTTATAAATGTAAGAACCGAGATACCGGTTTTTATTGCAGAGGAACCAATGGAGTGCGTAGCTGTCGGAGCGGGCAAGGCTTTGGATTTTATGCAGATTATGAATCGCAGGAATAACGGATTTTTGTCGTTGTAATAAAAATCCGAACTGAGAGGGTAAGTATGAAAAGATTTTTTGAACATAAAACGGCTGTGTTTTTGGTATCGGTTACACTTGCCGCGGCAATAATCATAGGAATTTTTGCTGCGCTGTCATCAAGCGGCAGAACTTCGGTGAGTGAGAATGTGCTTGAAACTGCAGCAATGCCGGGACAGGAGGCTGCATCCGGCATAGGCGGATGGCTTAACAATATTTTCAGCTATTTCGGCAGTGTAAAAGCACTACGTGAAGAAAATGAGGCTTTAAAGCTTGAAAATGTCGAGCTGGACAAACAGCTCAGAAGTGTTCGCGGTATGGAACAGGAAAACGAGCAACTCAGAGAAATGCTGGACTTAATGAAAACAGAAAATAATATGGAGCTTAAAGCTGTTAAAGTGATTTCAAAAGATCCGTCAAACTGGTACAGCAGCTTTATTATAAATAAGGGCAGCAATGACGGAATTGAAAAAGATCAGCCTGTCATCACCGCAAATGAAGAATTGGTAGGAAAGATAGTCCGCGTAGGCTCGGATTGGGCAGAGGTTATGACAATACTGGATCCGGAAAGCGGTGTGGGGTGTATAATAGAACGCTCTAAGTGCACGGGTGTTATAGAAGGAGATTTTTCTCTTAGGTATACAGGCAGCTGCAAACTCGGATATTTACCGCGCGACACCGACATAGAAAAAGGGGATTATGTCGAAACCTCCGGAATGGGCGGAGTATATCCAAAAGGTCTGCTTGTCGGAAAAGTCAGCGATATAAAAGAAGATAATGCCAATATGTCAAAATATGCTATTATAGAGCCGGCGGCGGATATTGGCAGCCTTATGCAAATGCTTGTTGTTACAAACAATGTGGAATCGGTAAAGCGCAAAACAGATACAGGTTTCGGCTTGTCTGATAATAATGGTGATAAGGAATCCGGCAGCAGTTCCGGAAACACGAATAATTCGGATGACAGCAGCTATTCCGAAAGGAAATCAACTTCCTCCGAAGCCTCGCAAACAGCCAAACCTACAACCAAGCCCTCTGCAAAAACGTCTGAAAAGCAGCCGGCGGGTTCGGGCAGCGGTTCAAATTCCGGTTCGGCAAACAATTCAAATGAAAAACAAAATTCGGGTAGTTCGGCCATGAATTCCCTTGACGGATCGGAGCTGGAAGAATGAGAATAGTGTTTTATATTATATGGCTGCTGATTTTGGCTGTTTTTCAGCCTACATTGGCACGCGGAATTGCCATATGCTCAATAGCACCGAATTTATTTCTTTGCTTTGTTGTCATATGCGGATTTTTCAGAGGAAAGTATGAGGCAGGAATATGCGGAGCGGTTTTCGGACTTGTATATGATTTGCTTGCAGGGCGGTTGATAGGGATAAGCAGCTTGATTTTTCTGTATGCCGGGTTTGCCTCCGGTGCGCTGAGCGAGCATTTTGTAAGCAGCGGAAAAAGGCTTGCAGGAGCATTGAACTCTGCTGCTGCGACTGTACTTTCCGGAATAGTATATTATGCGGCAAACAGTATAGCGTATGGAAATATAAGCTTTGTTACTGCATTTTTCAGGCTTACGATACCTGAGGCAATTTATAATGCGGTTATAAGCTTTCTCATATCATTTCCGATCTTATGGATGATGAAGCTTATGCGTATGGAGCGTATTTCGTGACGGCGGCGGAGGAAAACGGTATGCCCCGTTATGTTGAAAATCAGAATTCTTTGTATTTGAGTTTATAAGTTTTTAAAGGAGGAATCGTAATGAATAACCGCAGCTTTAACAGCAGGTATATTATTTTGACAGCTCTTGTGGTTTTGCTTGCGCTGACTTGTATAGTCAGATTATTTGGGCTGCAGATTGTAAACGGTTCCCGTTATCGTAATCAGGCAGAACAAAGACTTGTGCAGGCGTATCCGATAAAAGCTCCGCGCGGTGAAATTGTTGACCGTTATAATGTTCCGTTTGTAAAAAACAAGATGGGATATACTGTTCAGATACAGAAAATAGACTTAAATAACGACGATTTGAATGATGTTATATTAAGATTGTATCAGCTTATAGAAAAACAAGGCGGAACTCCAGAAACGGACTTTCCAATCTTTTATGATGAAGTAAACGAGCTGTGGGGATTTACCTATACTGACAGTGATGAAAGCCGAAAGAAAATTAAAGAGGCTCAGAATGCACAAAAAAACAGCAGTGATGAGATAGACGAGGATGCGGCGGCAAAGCTGAAGGAACAGCAAAAAAAGGAGCTTGACGACTGGAAAGCCGAGAATAAGCTTGAAGAATATGATAATGCTTATCAGATTATGAATTTTTATCGTACAAAGTATTCGGTTGCAGGCAAGTATACCGATACAGAGGCGTTAAGAATAGCCGCTGTGCGTTATGATATGCAAAAAAGCGGATTTAGTGCGAATAATCCGTATATTATGGCAAGAGATATAGATGAAGGCACGCTTCAGCAGATAAAAGAGCATGAGGATGAATATCCGGGTGTGGAGGTTGAAATTGAACCTGTGCGTGTATTTGCCGAGGGAACAACGGCGGCGCATTTGCTTGGCAGAACCGGTAAAATATATGCCGAGGAATATCAGGAACTTAAAGATAAAGGCTATGGAATGAATGATATTGTCGGTAAGGATGGTCTTGAAAAGGTTTTGGAGTCTTATCTTAAAGGTAAGGATGGTTATAAAAGCGTTTCAATGTCAAGGATGGGCGGTGAAACTGAGATAGTGCAGAGTCAGCCTGTAGAACCCGGAAATTATGCAAAGTTGACATTGGATATGGAACTTCAAAAGGCAGCTGAAAAAGCACTTGAAGAAAATGTTACCACTGCGGTAAGCAGCAGCGGCGCAGGCGGCGCAATAGCTATAATTCCGAATACGGGCGAGGTTTTGGCGTTGGCATCATATCCGGGATATGATCCTGCAACATTTGACGAGGATTATGATAAGCTTGTTAAGGCTAAGTCTAAACCATTATTTAACAGGGTATTAAACGGCGTGTATTCGCCCGGTTCGACATTTAAACCGCTCACGGCTATTGCCGGACTGGAAACAGGTGTTATTAAGCCGGATACGTATATAGTGGATAAAGGTAAGTATACCTACTTTGATTCATATCAGCCGACGTGTCTTATATATTCATCCACCGGCGCAACGCACGGAACAATAGAGGTATCCGAGGCTCTCGGTGTTTCCTGCAATTACTTCTTTTATGAGGTTGGCAGACTGGTAGGTATAGATAAGCTTGATGAATATGCTGAAAGGTTCGGACTCGGTGAAGCTACAGGAATTGAGCTTGGCGAAAGCAAAGGTCAGATGGCAAGCCCTAAGCACAGAGAAGAAGCAGGCGGCATATGGTATCCCGGTGATGTTATTCAGGCGGCAATCGGACAGTCGGATAACCTGTTCACACCGGCGCAGCTTGCCAATTATATAGCAACCTTGCTGAATAAAGGAAGACGGTACAGACTTCATCTGATAAACGAAATCGTTGATTATGATACAGGTGAGGTTGTAATGCGTAAGAATCCGGAAATTATTGCGGATAACAAAATTTCAGATTCAACCTTTGATAAGGTAACGGACGGTATGCGTCGTGTTGTCACAACGGGGACGGCACGTTCTGCTTTTGCAACAGCTAAGTACAAGGCTGCCGGAAAGACTGGAACGGCAGAGGTTTCGGACGGTGCGGATAATGTATTGTTTGTCGGCTTTGCTCCTTATGAAAATCCGGAAATTGTTGTTGCGGTTGTTATTGAACATGGTGCTTCAAGCACATATGCTGCAAGAGTCGCAAGAGAAATTTTTGATAAATATATGGAGCTGAAAGAAACACGTTCCAATCCGGATAAGGCGGCGGAAAACAATAAAAATACGACAGAGTCAGCAGTTGAGTCTGAAAATAAAAAATCAACCGCCGTTCCTTCGGCAAAGAAAACCAATTCAAGTGAAACAGTGAAAGGAAAAACGCCCGGTACTACGCAGTCACCTGAGGAAAGTAATTCCGAAAGTGATGGAACACTTTAGCAAATAAATTTGCAAAAAATATAAAAATATCTAAAAAAAATGTGTTTTTCTCTT
>CAJLFL010000121.1 GCA_905205855.1 uncultured Eubacteriales bacterium
AAAAACATTTGGTTTGATTCAAACAGCGAGGCAGGGCAATTCACCTCCCGACTGTACTCGTATCCAACAACATATGTTGTTGACAAGAACGGCAACATCGTAGGCGAACCGATTGTCGGTGCGATAACTGCCAAAAAACAGGCAGAGACGCTGCAAAAGCTGATTGATCAGGCCATTGCAAACAGTAAGGGCTGATAGGTATCAATCTCCCGGCACAAAGTCAATAACAGATATTTCCAAAAGGCGAAGGCGGATAGCCCTCGCCTTAAATTATTCGGCTGTTTTCTGCTCTTCTTTGTTATCTCCCCTAGCCTGCCGTTCAAGCGCCGATTGCTTTGCGAGAATGGCATTTACCTTATCGTACAGATCCTCAATCATTATCTCGGTTTTCAGGTTGACTTTATAATCATTTTCGGCGCGGCGGCGATCCTTTTCCTCCTGACGGTTCTGGCTCATCATAATAAGCGGTGCCTGGATAGCCGCCACACAAGACAGAACCAAATTCAGCAGAATGAACGGATACGGATCAAACGCCCGGGCTGCCAGCAGAACGTTCACAACCATCCACAAAATCAGAACCCCGCTGAAAGAAAATATAAATGCCCAGCTTCCGGCAAATTTTGCAATGGAATCCGCCGCACGCTGTCCCGGCGTATACTTTTCCTTTTCGCTTTCGGGCTGCACCGAAATCTTGCTGTCCGCCAGCAGATTTAATACCTCTTCATCAGTCATATCACGGCGGATATCGTTCAGAACCTCTCTTAACAGTTTTCTGTTTTCTTTCATAACAGCTATTCCTCTCTCTGATTTTTCTTTGAGTTACGCAAAAGCCTCTGCCGGCTTTTTTAACAGCGAAAGGCTGTTCTTCACCACCCGGCTGACAAAGCGAATGATTTCCTCTTTGCTGTACAGATTATAATCCTCCACAACAACATGCATCAAGCCGTTAGACAGATGGGTATACATCATTTCAAGCTCCGCATCCCGTGCCATAGGCAGCTCCTTTCGCCAGTAAGCAATACTGTCTTTTTTTGCGAGCGCAATCATTCGCTTAAGAACCGTTGAGCTTGTATTTCCGAGAATCAGAGCACTGCACGCCTCCCGATTCTGATCGATCATATCGTAAATAGCCTCTATAAGAGCCGTAACATCAAATGAGTTTACGTAACGAAGGGACTGTTCAAACGCTCCGATAAGCTCGTTCTCAATACTCCCCAGCAGTGCAAAGCAATCGCTGTAATGTGCGTAGAAGGTCGCCCGGTTCAGCTGTGCCAGCTCGCACACCTCTTTTACGGTAATTTTGTTGACCGGTTTTTCTTTCAGCAGCTTTAGTAAAGACTGCTTAAGCACCATTTGTGTATAGCGCTTTCTGGCGTCTGTTTTCTCCATTCAAAATTCCTCCGAAAAAAGTTTACAAAATTAGGCAACACTTAACGAGGAGATGTTGTTTTTCTTTCAGATAAACTGTGAGTGCCGATTGCTTTTATCTTTTATATTAAGTATACTATACTTGTGAAAGATAGTCAACACCTGTACGGTTATCTTAAAGGGGGTTCTATATGTATAACAGATATCTGATTACAGGCGCCACCGGTTTTCTCGGTCGGGCAATCGTTAAGGAGCTGGTACGCCTCAATGTACGGGTAGACGCATTGGTGCTGCGCAACGACCCTTATGCGGCTTTGCTCCCCGGAGAGGTTCATACAGTCATAGGCGATGTATGCGAAGATGACTCGCTTGAGCGGTTCTTTGCAGACGCTGATAACACCACCTGCGTAATTCACTGTGCCGGCATCATCTCAGTCGCCTCGAGATCCGGCTCAAAGCTCTACCAGGTCAATATAGGCGGCACCTGTAAGGTCATCCGGCAATGCTTGGAGCATCACATAGGAAAAATGATCTATGTCAGCTCTGTACATGCTATACCGGAAAAACCTAAGAATTGCGTCATTACAGAGGATTGCGAGTTTTCTCCGGGACTTGTAGACGGCGATTATGCCAAAAGCAAAGCGGCTGCAACGGAAATGGTCTTTAGTGCAGCACGGCAGGGGCTTAGCGTCAACATTGTTTTTCCCTCCGGTATCATCGGTCCCGGTGATATGCTCGGCGGAAGCTTTACATCAATGGCAAAGTCCTTTCTCACCGGAAAGCTGCCCTTTGCCGTACGCGGCGGATATGATTTTGTAGATGTACGGGATGTGGCAAAAGGAATTTTGGCTTGCGCGGAAAACGGTGAGCCGGGCAAGGGTTACATTCTGTCCGGACACTATATTACCATCCGCAGGATGCTGCAGATCGTCGGAAAGGCTGCCAAGCTGATATACCGTCCCATATGTTTGCCGTTAAAACTCGCAAGGCTTGCGGCGCCATACTGTGAACGCCGTTGCCTGAAAGAGAAAAAACCGCTTTTCTTCACGCCTTATTCAATTTCCGTTCTTGGTTCAAACGGACGGTTTACCCATGATGCCGCAACGGAAAGGTTTGCCTATCGGCCGCGCCCGATCGAGGAGACCTTGCGGGATATGACCGCCTGGCTTGTCAGCCAAAAGGCTAAAGCCGGCAGCGCTCTTTAAGGGGGATGTGCTCATTTATAAAATTATTCCGCCGTTATCCGTTTGTAAGGTTATAATCCGACAGAAAAGATGTTGACATTTCAACTTTTTGTGATAAAATATAATTGTTGAAACTTCAACATCTGTGAGAGGAAGTGCTGCCATGCAGGAAAGATTCGAGATATTTACGGTTCTAATCAACAGAATCAGCCGTGACATACGAAAAATAAAAAATCAGGAAATGACTGCCTATCATTTGAGAAGCACACATATATCCTGCCTGTACTATATTTATTCCTTGGACGGTGTGACCGCGGCAGAGCTGTGCGAGCACTGTGAGGAGGACAAGGCGACTGTTTCCCGTGCATTATGCTATCTTGAAGACAACGGATTCATTTATCGAAATACCGACTGCTTCAAGCGTTACAAGAATCCGCTTTATTTGACGGATAAAGGTCAGGCAGCAGGCAAAAGAATTGCCGAAAAAATCAGTGAAGTCCTTGATATAATCGGCTGCACACTCACAAAGGACGAAAGAGCGGCATTTTACCGCACTCTTTCCGCTATCAGCAGAATTTTGGACGATATCGCCCAAAATTGCAAAGCATAAGGAGATGTAATCAAATTGAAAACAAGGATTATTGTTGATTCCACAGCAGACTTGAGTCCCGAAATCAAAGCGCGGGTATATACAGTACCCCTGACCGTTCATTTCGGTCAGGAGGAATACCTCGACGGTGTGACCATCGACAACAAAACATTCTACGAAAAGCTCATAGAAAGTGACACGCTGCCGACTACCAGTCAGGCGACCCCTGCCGCCTTTATTCGGGAGCTTGAAAAGGCGAAACAGGCAGGAGAGGCAGCCGTTGTTATTACCCTTGCATCCGAATTTTCCGGTACGCATCAAAGTGCCGTGATTGCGGCAGCGGATTATGAAAACGTCTATGTGGTAGACAGCAGAAGCGCGGCGATGGGCACGGGAATTCTGGTTGAGCTTGCGTTTCGGCTTCTGGACGAAGGAATGTCGGCAGAAGAAATAAAGCAGGCTTTGGAGAAGGAAAAGGAAAAAATTATTATTGTGGCACTGGTAGACACCCTTGAATATCTCAAGCGCGGCGGTCGTATTTCAAAGACAGCCGCATTCGCCGGCGGGGTGCTGAATATTAAGCCTGTGCTATCCGTCATTGACGGGGAAATTCAGCTGCTCGGAAAAGCGCGCGGCTCTAAAATGGGTAACAATCTGCTCATTCAGGAAATCAACAGGGTCGGCGGCATTGATTTCAGTAAACCTGTTTTGCTTGGCTACAGCGGAATCTCTGACGCACTGCTGCTGAAATATATTGAGGACAGCCGTCATATCTGGGAAGGCAACCTGAAAGAAATCCGCTATACGACCGTCGGAAGCGTTATCGGGACCCATGTTGGGCCCGGGGCTGTTGTTGTAGCGTTTTTTAAAAATGAATGAATAATACAGAGCTGTGAAAAAAACAGCCTGAGCCTAAAAACTGCAAGCACATCCTTTTTCGGATAGGCTTGCAGTTTTTTTCGTAATATACCGATAAAAAAGCGGAGGGACCGCATAACGCTTATCGTCCGCCTCCCCGAAAACAGTTTCCGCAGACAGATTTCTCTGTATCCGTGCATACATGATTTGTTTGCCCATTCTCTCCGGAGCATTCAGTCTGTCAATATATCAAAACACCATATTTAGTCTTATATTTTTCATACACATACTATATGTAGATTTTTTTATTGACTTTTGCAGCTACATCAAGTATACTGATAGTACAAGACTCTTAAACCGGAGGTGATGAAATGATCGGCGGCTTACAGAAGGTGACATTGCTGGATTTTCCGGGTAAAGTCGCCTGCACGGTATTTCTGACAGGCTGTAATCTCCGCTGCCCCTATTGTCATAATCCCGACCTTGTTTTGACGAAGGACAATGGGAAGTACATTTCCGAAAAAGAATTCTTTGAATTTCTTCTTTCCCGAAAGGGTAAGCTGGACGGTGTTTGCATCACCGGCGGCGAGCCGACGCTATACCCAAATCTGACAAATCTGATTTGCCGTATTAGAGAGATGGGTTTTCTTGTTAAGCTGGACAGCAACGGAGCCGTTCCCGAAATGCTTGAACATCTTCTGCGCGAAAAGCTGCTTGATTATGTGGCAATAGATATCAAAAACGCTCCCGCCCGTTATGCAGAAACCTGCGGTGCAGATGTAATTGAACAGGTTAAAAAAAGTGCTGCACTGCTGAAAAACAGCAATATCGACTACGAGTTCCGCACAACGGTTTGCCATCCTTTTCATTCACCTGACGGTATGCAGGAAATCGGGCGTTGGCTCCGTGGAGCAAAGCGATATTTTATCCAGCCCTTTGTTGATTCCGGCAATCTGCTCGGCAGCGGGATATCAGCTATGGCAAAGCCGGAGCTAAAAACATTGCTGAAAGCCGTAAAACCGTATATACCTGCCGCAGAGCTGCGCGGCGTGTGAACGATAAAACAAACAATAAACAGAGGAGAATAGCTATGTACACAGTCATCAAACGAGACGGCAGAAGTGCCGAGTTTAATTTAACCCGTATATCTCACGCCATTACCAAGGCGTTTGACGCAACCGGTATTCCTTACAGTCCGGATGTAATCAATCTTCTTTCCCTTCAGGTAACGGCGGATTTTGCTCCGAAGGTGAAGGATGATACGATCGATGTCGAATCCATACAGGACAGCGTTGAAAAAACGCTGCAGAGAGCCGGCTACGACAAGGTTGCCAAGGCATATATCCTATACCGCAAAAACCGCGAAAAGCTCCGTAATATGAGTTCCACCATACTGGACTACAAAGGGCTTGTGGACGGCTATCTGAAGATATCCGACTGGCGAGTAAAAGAAAACTCTACCGTCACCTATTCTGTGGGCGGACTGATTCTGTCAAATTCCGGAGCCATCACCGCAAACTACTGGCTCAGCGAGATCTACGACGAGGAGATTGCCGCCGCGCACCGCAATGCCGATCTGCATCTGCATGATCTCTCCATGCTAACCGGTTACTGCGCCGGCTGGAGCTTAAAGCAGCTCATTAAAGAGGGTCTCGGCGGTATTCCCGGCAAAATCACCTCCGCACCGGCAAAACATTTGGCGACGCTGTGCAATCAAATGGTCAACTTCCTTGGTATTATGCAAAATGAATGGGCGGGTGCACAGGCGTTTTCGAGCTTTGACACCTATCTTGCACCCTTTGTTCGCACGGACAAACTGACCTATAACGAAGTTAAGCATTGTATCGAAAGCTTTGTATACGGCGTCAATACGCCCAGCCGCTGGGGCACGCAGGCGCCTTTCACCAATATTACTCTCGACTGGACCGTACCGGCGGATCTCGCAGATCAGCCCTGTATCGTAGGCGGCAAGCTGATGGACTTCACCTACGGTGACTGCAAGGCGGAGATGGATATGATCAACCGCGCCTTTATCGAGGTTATGATCGAGGGCGACGCCAACGGCCGCGGCTTCCAGTATCCCATCCCCACCTATT
>CAJLFL010000122.1 GCA_905205855.1 uncultured Eubacteriales bacterium
GAGGAAAACAATAAAAAAAAGAGTAACGCAAAGCTTTATATACGCTTAAACAGAAGCGACAGTTTAAATCAGGACAAAATGAAGCTGCTGCTGAAAAATACAAACGGAGATATTCCTGTTATATTAAGATTTTCCGACACAAATGAAACCTTGCTTGCTCCGCGGAGTATGTGGATTGAAAACAGCGGATATAAAGAAGAAAAACTGAAAGAAATATTCGGAGCGGATAATGTGCGAATGGTGGTGAAATACGAGTGAGCGGACTTGGTACCGATGAAAAAATAATCGAAGTATTGGAAAGCCGTCGCGGTCAAAGTGTTTCCGGAGAGGAACTTGCCGAAATGTTCTCCGTCAGCCGTGCCGCAATATGGAAACGCATAAAAAAGCTAAAAGAAAAAGGCTATAAAATAGATGCGGTCAATAACAGCGGTTATTTACTTGCGAAAGATGATGATAAACTGTCTGCGGGCGGAATTATTCCGTATCTGGATAAACCGGAATACGGCAGCAGGCTTTATGTCTATGATGAACTCGATTCAACAAATACAGAGGCAAAGCGAAGGATAATTGACGGAGCGGAGGAGGGAACGGTGATCATTGCCGATTCACAGACTTCGGGACGCGGTCGTTTGGGAAGAAGTTTTTTTTCACCGCGTGGCAGCGGCATTTATCTTTCGTTTATATTAAAGCCGAAGATGTCAGCTGAAAAATCACTTGCAATAACCGCAGCCGTTGCGGTGACTGTATGCATGGCTATAGAAAAAACAACCGGAAAAAAACCAATGATAAAATGGGTAAATGACTTGTATCTTGACGGTAAAAAAATATGCGGCATACTGACTGAGGCGGTAAGCGGACTGGAAACAGGCAATATAGATGCCGTTGTTATCGGAATAGGCATAAACTGCACAACTGTGTTTGATGGAGATTTGAAACAAAAAGCAGGGAGCCTTTTTGATGTAAATTCCGATGCCGTCAGAAACAAACTTGCGGCTGAGTTGATAAATCGTCTGTATAATCTGATTGATATGCTAAGCGGTAACGATTTTATGCAAGAGTATCGTAAGCGTTCAATTATTTTGGGCAAAGAGATAACTATTTGCAACGAACCGGAAAGCCTGTATACGGTAGAAGATATAGGAGACAGCGGAGAACTTGTTTTAAAAGGGAGGAATGGAGAAAAGAGGGTGCTCAATACCGGCGAGGTAAGTATAAGACTGCAAAAATAAATCTAAAATCAGTAATTCTGACAGACATTGTTTAAAATTTAATATTGCAAGTAATCATAAAACTTCAGAAAGGATGGTTAAAAATGAGAAAGTTGTATTACAGTAAAAGAGAGACCTGTATATCCGTATGGCAGATAATAAGTGCTGTGGCGCTGACATTCGGAATTGTCATGTCGGTTTTGGTTTTTTTGCTTAAAAAGAAGAATAATGAGTACAGAAAAGTTATTATAGATATGAGTGATGATTTTTCAGATGATGAGCTTGAGGCGTGCCGCAGACGTGAGGAGTGGAGAAAAAACCACAGCCGCCAAAACAGACAGCCTGTTGAAAAACAGCTTGAAGAACGTCGGGTTGATGAAGAAGTTTAATAAAAGAGGAGTGTTAATATGAAACCGATAAAAATGTCGCCTGTTTTTAAGCAGTATATATGGGGCGGAGATAATCTGCATAAGATTTACGGAAAAAACACACCGGAGCCGCCTGTTGCGGAAAGCTGGGAAATATCAGCACATCCGGATGGAATGAGTATTGCTGACGGCGGAGAATGTGACGGAATGACAATAGATGAAATATGCAGCAAATATGGCGGAGAGTTTTACGGCAAAAGCATGAAGAATGGAGAGCCTTTTCCATTGCTTTTAAAAGTTTTGGATGCAAATGACAGATTGTCTGTTCAAGTACATCCTGATGATGAATATGCAGCTGAGCATGAAAACGGCGGAAAAGGTAAAACAGAGGCATGGTATGTTTTAAGAGCTGATGATGGTGCAGAGCTTATTTACGGATTTAAAAACGGAGTTACAAAATCAGATTTCAGAAACGCTATTGATAACGGTACGGTTGAGAATGTATTAAACAAAGTTAAGTGTTATCCGGGGGATGTATTTTACATTCCTTCGGGAACAGTTCATGCCATAGGAAAAGGCTTGATGATTGCGGAGATACAGCAATCATCAAATACAACCTACAGGGTATATGATTACAACCGTCGTGATAAAAACGGGAATTTAAGAGAACTTCATGTAGAAAAGGCTCTTGATGTAAGTAATTTTGATTCAGCTGAGGGAAAAGAAAAAACAAGCGGTACTGTGGAAAATATCGGAGAAGCTTCTGTACGGCATATATTAAACACAGAGTTTTTCTGCTTTGATGAACTGGATATTAAAGGCAGCTGCACGGAGGATACAAATAACCTTTTGCATATGCTTTTTGTTGCCGAAGGTGAATTAAATATAGCCGGACTTGAACTGAAAAAAGGAGACAGTGCATTGATACCTGCCTCGATAGGTAAATATGATATAACCGGAAGCGGTAAAGTATTGCTTTATTATACCGAATCTAAATAATAAATGTTAAATCTGTGCATATAATCCCGCTAAAATGTATTGGATTTTGGCTAATAGTTGAGGTCGGTTTTTGAAGAAAAATATTGCAGTTTGTAATTTTATATGCTATAATAAAACACAGTGGGCATTTTTTGCCGTATGATTTGAAAGGAGCAAAGCAAATGAAGTATTCAAGTGAAGTAGAAAATATGTGTCCGCTTGCTAAAGGCGCATATCATGGACCTGCACCGATTCCTCAGGAAGGAAAATGGACGCAGGTGAAGGAAATATCAGAGATTTCCGGTTTGACACACGGTGTTGGCTGGTGTGCACCTCAGCAGGGAGCATGTAAGCTTACTCTGAACGTAAAAGATGGTGTAATTCAGGAAGCTCTTGTTGAAACAGTAGGCTGCAGCGGTATGACACACTCTGCCGCTATGGCATCTGAGATATTAGTAGGTAAAACAATTCTTGAAGCGATGAACACTGACCTTGTCTGTGATGCTATAAACACAGCTATGAGAGAGCTGTTTCTGCAGATTATTTACGGACGTACACAGACTGCATTCTCTGAGGATGGTCTGCCTATCGGTGCCGGACTTGAGGATTTGGGTAAAGGACTCAGAAGCCAAGTTGGTACCACCTATGCTACTCTTGCAAAAGGTCCGCGCTATCTTGAACTTGCTGAAGGTTACATAACAAAGGTTGCTGTAGATGATGAAGATCAGATTATAGGTTATAAGTTTGTTCACCTCGGCAAAATGATGGAAATGATCGGAAAAGGCATGGATGCAAACGAAGCACTGGAAAAGGCGTCAGGTCAGTATGGCAGAGTGGATGATGCTGCAAAGCTTATTGATCCCAGACACGAATAAGATAGGAGGAATTTATAATGGCTTTATTTGAAAGTTATGAAAGAAGAATTGATCAAATCAATGCAGAGCTGGCAAAACACGGAATTTCTTCTATCGAAGAAGCGAAGCAGATTTGCGATGATAAGGGTATAGATGTATACAACATGGTAAAGGGTATTCAGCCTATTTGCTTTGAGAATGCTTGCTGGGCTTATATTGTCGGTGCAGCTATTGCTATCAAAGACGGTGTTACCAATGCAGCTGATGCAGCTGAAAAGATAGGTCTTGGTCTGCAGTCATTCTGTATTCCGGGTTCTGTTGCAGATGACAGAAAGGTTGGTATAGGTCACGGTAACCTCGGCGCAAGACTTTTGCGTGAGGAAACAAAGTGCTTTGCTTTCCTTGCAGGACACGAATCTTTTGCTGCTGCTGAGGGCGCTATCGGTCTTGCTAAAAGTGCAAACAAAGCAAGAAAAGAGGATTTGCGTGTAATTCTGAACGGATTAGGTAAAGACGCTGCTCAGATAATTTCAAGAATAAACGGCTTTACATATGTTCAGACACAGTTTGATTATTATACCGGAAAGGTAAATATCGTAAAAGAGATTGCTTATTCAAAGGGCGAAAGAGCAAAGGTTCGCTGCTACGGTGCAGATGACGTGCGTGAAGGTGTTGCAATCATGCACCTTGAAGGCGTTGATGTGTCTATTACGGGTAATTCAACTAACCCCACACGTTTCCAGCATCCTGTTGCAGGTACTTACAAAAAGGAATGTATTGAACAGGGCAAAAAATACTTCTCTGTTGCTTCCGGCGGCGGTACAGGAAGAACGCTCCATCCTGATAACATGGCTGCAGGTCCTGCTTCTTACGGTATGACCGATACAATGGGACGTATGCATTCTGATGCTCAGTTTGCAGGTTCTTCATCTGTTCCGGCTCACGTTGAAATGATGGGACTTATCGGCGCAGGTAACAACCCGATGGTTGGTATGACCGTTGCTGTTGCAGTTGCTGTTGAAGAAGCTATGAAAGGCTAAAGAATTAGCATTACTTTGAACTGCCGTGTTTTTCGCGGCAGTTCAATTTTAATTTAGAGAGGATTTGTATGCTGAAATTTGAAAAATATTCGCCTGATGTTCTGAAAAAGTATTCAAGGTATATTGCCGGTTCGCCTTATAATGTAAACGATATTTCTGTCGGCAGTTTTTATATGTGGAATCAAGGAGTAAATCTGGCATTTTGTGAGACCTGCGGTTCATTTATTTCGATGCAGGATATATGCGGCGAGCCTGCGTTTTCTTATCCGTTCGGCGGAGATGACGAAAAGGCTGTGGAGGAATTGATTCGCTATGTTGAGGAAAACGATTTACCGCTGAAGTTTTACGGTGTAACGGAAGATGTTTTAGAAAAAATGCAGCAAAACAAAGCTTTCGGAAATCTGATGTTTAATTATGAACGCAAGTGGAGTGATTATGTATATGACGCCGAGGAGATATCCACTTTTAAGGGCAGAAAATTCAGCGGACAGAGAAATCATATGAACAAATTTCGTTCTGTTTACGGCGAACCAGATTTCAGACCGCTTAAAAAAGAGGATATAACGGATATAAAAAATATGCTTGCCGGATATTCTGCTGAGCATATATCGTCCGGTTATGAGGAGGACGAAGAATATATACATACTTTAGAGCTTATAGACGCTTTTTTTGAATATGATTTTATCGGAGGTGCGTTGTTTTTCGACAATAAACCGATTTCCGTAACAATAGGAGAAGTACAGGGCGAAAACTTGATTATTCATATAGAAAAAGCGCTTATCGAATATAAGGGCGTATATCCGACTACTTTTAATTCATTTGTTAAGTATGCCATGAAGCTCTATCCTCAGATAAAGGTTGTGAATCGCGAGGATGATTCCGGAGATATGGGATTGCGTACCTCAAAGCTGCAATACAATCCTATCGGTTTGATAAATAAATATATTGTAAAGGTTAATTCGCCTTTATACGGATTAACTGATGCACCTGTTTTAAAAACAGAAAATGTAGTTTTGAGTGAAATTGCTGAAAATGATAAAACAGCGTATCGTGAATTATGCACAGATGCAGACAATAACAAGTATTGGGGATATGACTACGAAACAGATCCGGAAATAACCGGAGCAATAGATGACGACACATTTTTTGATATGGTTGTGTTTGACAAGTCTGTAGGCGATGGTATCAGTCTTGCAATACGGAATGGAGATATAAATTCCGAAATGATTGGTGAGGTCATTGTTTATAACTTTACCTATAATAAAACTGCGGAATTCGGAATCAGGCTGATGCCATTTGCACAGGGAAAGGGAATAGCACAGACCGCCGCCAAGCTTATGCTTGATTGGGCTGAGAATATATTAGGGGTAAGGCTTAGAGCGAAATGCTATAAAGAAAATGAAAAATCTAAAAACTTGCTTTTGTCATGCGGGTTTGACGAAATAAATGAGGATTCGGAGTTTTACTTTTTTGCATATGGAAAATAAATTTTGTTTATTGCCTTTATAAAGTACTTGTAATATAATCTGCTTAAAAGAGAGGTGTCTGAGTTGAAAAAGTATTTATTGCCTAAATCGGGAAGCTTTTATAAGGCTAATCTGCACTGCCATTCAACTTTAT
>CAJLFL010000123.1 GCA_905205855.1 uncultured Eubacteriales bacterium
TAAGGGACTGTATTGCACACTTTCGGTAAGATGCGATACCATACTTGATAATATGTCAATGCTAAAGCCTGAAAAAAAAGAGCTTATACCGGTTGACGGCGTAATTCTGTCCGAAAGGCAGGTTGAGTTCTTCGAGGGTGAAACGGTCTTTAATTTGCTGAAAAGAGAACTGAAAAAGAATAAGATTCATATGGAATTTGTAAATACTCCTGTTTATAACAGTGCGTATATTGAGGGAATAGCCAATATTTATGAATATGACTGCGGTGAACTGTCGGGATGGATGTATAGAGTGAACGGCATTTTCCCCAACTATGGCTGTTCCCAATATAAATTAAGCAGCGGCGATAAGGTTGAATGGCTGTATTCATGCAATCTTGGTGCGGATATAGGCGGGGAATATTTATCGGGCGGTGGTCAAAAAGATGAGTGAATTTAAGAATTATCATCCGATAGTCAATTTTGTATATTTTGCGGCGGTAATCGGATTTTCGGTTGTATTTATGAATCCGCTGTGTCTTGCTGCGGGTTTTGTGTCGGGATTTATATATTCGGTTATGCTCGGCGGAACAAGAGCGCTTAAATTTAATTTATATTGTATAATACCGCTGCTTTTTGCGGCGGTATTGTTAAATCCCATGATTAACCATGAGGGAGTTACAATTTTGTCATATCTTCCGGACGGAAATCCGCTCACAATGGAATCTGTTGTATACGGCGCTGCATCGGCATTTATGCTTGCAGGGGTAATATGCTGGTTTTCATGCTTTAACAGGATTATGACAAGTGATAAGCTGATATATTTGTTTGGCAAGCTAACGCCGGCGCTTTCTCTGATGCTTTCAATGATATTCAGGTTTGTTCCGCGTTTTGCCGAAAGGATAAGGATTATCTCTGATGGCAGACGCTGCATGGAATTGGACAGGCAGGATAAAAGCGTTATACAAAAATCCAAAAACGGAATTAGAATATTATCGGCTATGATGTCGTGGAGTCTTGAAGATTCAATAGATACAGCTGACAGTATGAAATGCCGCGGATATGGGACAGGCAGAAGGACGGCGTATTCAAACTTCAGATTTGATCGCCGTGACGCGGCTGCTTTGCTGATAATTGTTATCATGTCTATATACATAACGGTCGGCGGTATAAACGGCGGGCTTTATTTCAAATACTTCCCGTTTATAGCAGGAAGCGAATTATCGCCATACGTTATAAGTCTTGGAGCGGCGTATTGTTTATTGTTTTTTATGCCGATGATAATTGAGGCAGCGGAGGAACTGAGATGGAAAAAATTAAAATCGAGAATCTGATATTTAAATATCCTCAGCGTGATGTTTTGGCATTAAACAATATAAGTCTGACAATAAACAAAGGCGAATTTTTGCTTATATGCGGAAAGTCGGGCTGCGGAAAGTCTACCTTGCTGAGAATGTTAAAGCCGTCCCTATCACCGCACGGACAAATAAGCGGTACTATCAGCTTTGACGGAGGCGATATAAAAGCATTAAACCAAAAGGAACAGGCAAAAAAAATAGGCTTTGTAATGCAGAATCCCGATACACAGATTGTTTGTGATAAGGTGTGGCACGAGCTTTCGTTTGGACTTGAAAATCTCGGCTTAAACACAGCGGAAATCCGCGCAAGAGTAGCGGAAACAGCGGCATTCTTCGGAATACAGAATTGGTTTTACCGAAACATCAGCGAGCTTTCAGGAGGACAGAAACAGCTTTTAAACCTTGCTGCGGTTATGGTGATGCAGCCGTCGGTATTGATTTTAGACGAGCCGACAAGCCAGCTTGATCCTATTGCCGCTTCTGAGTTTTTGCAGTCTGTTGCAAAGATAAACAAAGAATTGGGGACGACTGTCGTCCTCTCGGAGCACAGGTTAGAGGAGGCTTTTCCTCTTGCTGACAAAATAGCCGTGCTTGAAAACGGAGGAATTTTGGCACAGGGGACTGCGGCGGAGGTCGGACAAGCACTGAGAAACGGCGGAAGCGATATGTTTTGGGCGCTTCCGTCTGCAATGCGTATATTTTATTTGGCAAACGGTGACGTAAAATGTCCGGTCACTGTCAGGGACGGCAGAGAATGGATAGAGAATAAAAAGCTTGATACAATCCCGATTTCACATTATGATAATAACAATGATATAGTGTTTGAACTTAAAGAAGTATGGTTCAGATATGAAAAAAATATGCCGGATGTACTTAAACGATTAAATATATGCCTGCATAGCGGCGAGTTTTATGCAATAACCGGCGGCAACGGCAGCGGTAAAACTACGGCTTTGTCCGTTATGGCAGGATTGAAAAAGCCTTACAGAGGAAAAGTTTTATCCGATGAAGAACAAAGGATAATTATGTTGCCGCAGAATCCGCAAAGTATATTTTCTCATAAAACAGTTATGCTTGATTTGGAAGAAATGCTTGATGGCTCAGAATCGGATGATGAAGAAAAAAGAAACCGGATAAACAGAATAATAAGTATTTGTGAAATTGAAAACATAGTGTATTCACATCCATATGATTTGTCCGGCGGCGAGCTGCAAAGAGCGGCGCTGGCAATGGCTTTGCTGAAAGAACCGGACATGCTTCTGCTTGATGAACCGACAAAGGGGATGGATGCCGCATTTAAAATCCGATTAGGCAAAACCTTAAAAAAGCTATGTGAAAACGGTATGAGTATTATCATGGTATCGCATGATATTGAATTTTGTGCAAGGTATGCCGACAGGGCAGGAATGATGTTTGACGGACAGATAGTGTCTGAGGGCGGCGTAAAAGAATTTTTTGGCGGAAAAAGCTTTTACACAACGGCGGTAAACCGTATTGCGCGGGAAAAACTTCCGAATGCGCTAACTGACGAGGATATTATAACGGCTGCCGGCTGCAGTATGCCGAAAACAGAGGAGCCTGAGCCTTACGAATATAAAAGAGGCGAATACCTGCGGAGCGAATCAAAAACAGTTAAAAAACTGACACCATTAAACATTGCTTTGGGGAGCATATGTACTCTTTTGTTTTGCATAAGCCTGTTTTATTTTAATAAAACGGAAACTGCTTTTGCGGCAATTATAAATATATTGCTTGCCGGTATTGCATGCTTTAATTTTATACCTCAGAAAAAAATCGCGGTTTCGGCGGCTGCATTAAGGCAAAGTCATAAAAGTGTGTTGCCGTCGGTTTTGATAATGCTTATTCTTGTGCCGATTACGGTTCTTTTCGGAATATACTTTTTGGATGACAGAAGGTATTATTTTATCAGCCTGCTGATTATTACAGAAACGCTGGCGGCATTTGCCATAGTGTTTGAGGGTAAAAAGCCAAAAGCGCGTGAGCTTGTAATAATCAGTGTGTTTTGTGCTGCGGCGGTTGCCGGCAGAGCTGCATTTGCTCCATTGCCGCAGTTTAAGCCAATGGCGGCAGTAATAATTATAAGCGGAATTTGTTTCGGTGGAGAAACCGGGTTTTTGGTCGGAGCGATTGCGGCATTTGCTTCAAATTTTATATTCGGTCAGGGACCATGGACACCCTGGCAGATGTTTGCATTCGGAACAATAGGTTTTTTGGCAGGTATAATGTATAAATACGGACTGACAGGAAAAACACGTACCGGTATAGCTGTATTCGGATTTCTGGCAGTACTTGTCGTTTACGGAGGTATAATGAATCCTGCATCTGTTATAATGATGCAGCCAAAACCTACATGGCAAATGATATGTACGGCGTATGTGATGGGACTTCCGTTTGATCTCGTTCATGCTGCTGCAACGGCTTTGTTTTTATGGTTCGGAGCGGAACCTCTCTGCGAAAAAACCGAAAGGGTAAAGATAAAATATGGGTTAATATAAAAGAGAATGTAACATGTTACATTCTCTTTTATATTAAAAAATACGGTTTTACCACAGAAAAACAAATTCCAATGTTTTCGTAAGCGAATCCATACGGGCTTCCCGTCCCGGTTCTTTATTTTTCCATCTGTCACCTTTAAAAAACTTTAACCCAGGCAATTCCATAGGGACAAACAAATGTACGCCGTAATCATAACTCAAATGCTGAAAGAAGTATGAAAAGCTGCTGCCTTGCAATCATTTTATGATTTGCTTTGCGACAAGTTCTGACGGCCACATTGTATCCATTTTAGAGGAAATCAGCAAAACAGGACCGGTTATTTTCTCAACACGAATAACAGCGTCGGGGTTAGGATGCCGCACAAGAGGAAGATAAAGGTCATACATTGTTAATTCTCTCATTCTGATACTTTTACGCAGCACTTGCCAGAGAGGGAATTTTTCAGAACCGTAAGCAGTATAAGGAAGCTCTTTCCCGTGAAAGCTCCAGCTGCTTCCCGGTATAAAGGAAACACCTTTTTCCTTGACAAATCCCTGACATACGGTATTCATTGGTGCGACTGCAATTACCGCATTAACAAGCTTAGGTAAAAGACTTCCTGCCGTCAGAGCCAGTTCTGCCCCTTTGGAAATTCCCCAAAGTCCTACTTTTTCATATCCCATATCGTGCAGCCGTTTTGCTGCCACCTACAAAAAATCAATGGGAATACAAGAAAATTGCTTGGGCAGTCCTTCCTCAATCACATACGCAAGAGCCAATGTTGTCAGTCCATGTGACTGAAAAACCCTTGCCAGCATTTGTGTAAGTTCAAATTTTCCATCGCTGCCGCTGAAGCAGATTAGTACTTTCCCCGGATATTTGTCCTCAGGCGGGAGGAACAGTTCTCCGTGAAAACCATCTGTTTCGGCTCGATAACTATTGTTTTCTTCTTTATTCATATTTTATTGTTTTAAGAATTAAGTATTGTGCTGAGTACGTTTCCGATTCTGCCTGGGCCATCATGATTAAACGGACCTGAAACATTTTCTGCGGCAAACAGAGCAACGCCCTCTTTGGGATCTATCTGAACATAGCTGCCGACTGCACCGTCCCAGCCAAACTCTCCTATGTTTGTCAGTCTGCCGGATACCGAGTTATCAATCATTGTTCTTACGCCCAAGCCATATCCATATCCCTCGGGACCTTTGCTCATATCGGCTATTTGATCCTTTGTCAGTACATTGGTACGCATAATATCTATTGTACGGCTTGTCAAAATTCTTTCTCCTGTTGCGGCTATACCGCCGTTAGCCATTGCATCAGCAAATTTTATATAGTCCGATACGCAGGATATTATTCCTGCGCCGCCGCTTTCGTATTCCGAGTCCTCGCCGAAACGGAACTGATTGTTATTTTCGCAGCGTACAAACTCATTTTTCTCATGAACCAAATAGTAGCGCGGCTGCATTTTTGCCTTTATCGCATCTGTGAGCTTAAATGTTGTATGCTTCAGACCGCATGGATCCCAAAGATTTTTTTTCATGTATTCTCCAAAACTCATTCCCGATAAGACTTCAATCAGACGTCCTATTACATCATGACCCAAGCCATACATATAATGCTCGCCGGGTTCAAATTGCAGAGGATTTTTGGCAATTGCCTTTACAATCTCGTTTGTAGGGCATTTACCGTTTGTCCTTTCGATAACTTCTTTGATATAAGGGGTGGTAAGATCATAGTTTATTCCGGATGTCATGGAAAACAAATGCTTTATGGTGATAGGTCCGTGCGCCGGAGTGGAATTGATCAACTGACGGTTATTGCGGTATCTGTTTACTGTTACATCTTTAAATTCCGGGAGATACTCGGAAATCGGATCCTCCAAAAGATAATAGCCCTTTTCGTAAAGCTGCAAAGCAGCGGCACAGGTCATAACCTTCGAGCATGAGAAAAGGTAATACATTGCGTCGGGATCGACCGGTTTGCCGGTTTCAACCTCGCCTACGCCTGCCTGTTTTCTGTAGACTTCCTTTCCGTTTTTGTAAATACACATATCTATACCGTGATAGTATTTTCCTGCCATGCGGTAAAGCAAATCTGTCATTAACTGAAAATTCATATTGAATCACTGTCCTTTATATTTATTATGCCTAAATGTTACCATACAACAATTATAACGTCAATAAAAAGAAG
>CAJLFL010000124.1 GCA_905205855.1 uncultured Eubacteriales bacterium
ATATACTTCTCCCATGATAAGTTTAACCAAAAAATGTATAGCCTTTTTGGGAGAAAAATTCAGATTTCCGCTGAGAATTCTATTAAACAATTCTTTTGTATTCAGATTTTCGGAGATGCTTTCCAGAGGGTTTCCCCCTTCAAGCCTGTTCAGTCCGCTGTCTATAGAATTTCCGTATAAATCAGCATACTCGGCAAGAATTTTATCCGATATGTCTTTGCTGTCGTTTGATGCAAAACACACTGATTGCGTACTTACAATTATTGCTGCAATAATTATAATTATTTTTCTGTATATCATAGGCGAGGATTCTTTCTAATAGTTTATTATGGTGCTGATAATTTCAAGTAGTCTATATATTATAGGTGTTGACAGAGTTATAATTATTATTTTCCCTGCAAATTCTATTTTACTTGCGACTGAGCCTTCTCCTGCATCTTTGCATAGTTCGGACGAAAATTGGCAAACATAAGCTGCACCGATTATTTTAATAATAGTTTTTATATAGACACTTTCTATTCCGGTTTGCTTAGCTATGTTTTTAAGCATATTCAAAAGCTCGTTCAGATACGGTGCAATAAATATTACTATCAGGACTGTGCATAATATTGGAAGGGCAAATGCCAGCTCCGGCCGGTGCTGCTTTAATAAAACTGCAAGTGCGGTAGTTATAAAACCAATCCCTATTATCTGCATAATACTCATATTTACAATCCAAAAATGTTTTTTACGGTTTCAAACAGTTTGCTTATTTCCTGAACAACCACCATAAGCACAACGACAAGCCCGGCAATGGTGGTCATCATAGCCTGGTCATCTCTGCCGGCACGAACGAGCAGCATATTCAGCACAGCCACAAGGATTCCTATAGCAGCAACTTTAAATATTAAATCTACACCGCTCATTGTATCAACCCTTTCTGAAAATCAAAATAATAAAATGACTATAAGCATCCCTGAAAGAAAACCTATACTTTTATATAATTTTCCGTCTTTCATCCGTTCATCACGTGCAGAATCGGCAGCAAGATGAAGCTTTGCAGAGGCTGCACGTATACAAGCAAGCGTTTCGTCTTTATCACCGTTTCCTATGTAAGTCGAAAAATCTTCAAGAATTGATATTTCGCTTTCTTTCAGATACAGACTGTTTTTGTAATTTGATATAGCGTGATTCCATGCAAATTGCATAGTAATGTCCGGCCTGCCGAGCATTAGTCCGGAAACATTTTCAGTTATTTTTCGTATAACACCCTTCTGTGTTTCGGATACTTTATAAATAGCCTCTTGCATAGGTAAGGATAGAAAGCTTATATTAAACGAAAGTTGTTTAAGCATAGACTCAAAATCGTTTAATTGTTCAATACGCTTATCTATTGATGATGACATATATAACCCTATATATCCACAGCCCATAATAATGATTGAATATGCTAAACATCGGATTATCATAGCTTAATCAGTTTGGTATATACAACCGAGTCAAAATTATTGAAATTGCGGCTGAGAACAATAATCTGCTCAAATATACCGTCTTCAAATAAAGGTCTGAGCGTTTTGCGTTTTTTTACTTCTTCGGCATCCGAACCGTGAGTGGTGGCTATTATTGACACACCTGTACCGAATGCAAGCCTTAATGCATCAACATCGGTTTCGGAAGCAATTTCATCGCTTATTATTACCTTTGGTGACATTGTCCGTAATAGCATTAAAATTGCTTTACTTTTCGGTGCATTATCAATGATGTCGGTTTGTGCACCGACATCATTTTTAGGAATACCTTTATACATTGCTCCAAGTTCTCCTCTGGCATCGGCTATACCTGTTTTAAACCCGCGGTTTGAAATCTGACGTGCCAAATCTCTGAGCAAAGTAGTTTTTCCGGTTTGAGGCGGAGACACAATAAGAGTATTTTTAACCTTTATGTTTTCTGTCACAAGGTTAATGACATTGTCGGCTATACCTATAATTTCCTGAGCTATTCTAAAATTGAGTGAACTTATTTCTCTGAAATTTTTGATTTCCCCATTTTCGTTGACGGTTTTTCCGCATATCCCCACACGATGACCGCCTTTAAGGGTAATAAATCCCTGACGTATTTCATCCATGTGTGCATAAACGGAATTTTCACATACTGCCATGAACGTACTCTGTACTTCGTCTTGTGAAACGCGGTAAGCGTCAATCTCATGATTACTTATACCTCCTGTCGGTGTTATAAAACAGCTTTCGCCGCATATTCCAAGTGTAAGCGGCAAGCCTGCTCTTAGCCTTATTTCCTCAATTTCAAGTCTGTCAGATAAGGCTATACGCTCTATTTTACGTCTGATTTCACCGGAAAGATAAGGCAAGACGCTGAGTATTCTTGCTTCTTCCATTATTTCCACCTCTTTGGTTTTTAATTTTATTTATCTTTATAGGATTTTATGAGGTTTTGTCCTCTTTTAGAACAAAACAAAAAAAGAACTGCGAAAAAAATCACAGTCCTTTTTTGATATTTCAGTATTAGCGACGGCTATCAGTGCAGCAACATGTATTATTATTTCCTATAGTATCGCTTGATTTACGCGGAGGGAAAAACTCGTCTATTGGGAAACGTATATCATTGAAAAGCGAGCAGGGTTCATTATCAGTAGCAGCCGGACACTCATGAGTAGGAATACAGAAATCTATTGCATCTATGAGCAGCTGTGTTTCTCTTTCCAGACGAACTATAAAGAATAATCCGTAAGTAACCATTACTTGTCTTACATCATCCGATACTACGAGATCTCCGTCGAACAAGTCGCAAACACTTGTCGGGAAAGGATTATAACTATCACAGCCGCAGCTGCATCCGCAGTCACAGCAGCAATCGTCATCATCAGCAAAATCAGCTGTAAGAGCAACCGGATCAGCAACTTCAACTGTTACGGTAGGCATACTTGTTTTTCTCCATGTTTCACATATGTTGCTGTCATCATTTAGGTTATATTTAGAAGTAAACACCTTTGTATTTCCTTCGGAACCATACAAGGCAACACGTTTATCATACATTGTAAGACCTTTGATTATTGTGGGGTTTGATATGCCTGTAAAGACCTCCAGAGTTGTCATAACAAAGAATTTAAGATCTACGGTGTAATATCCTTTTGTAAAGGATAAGGGTTCTACATCTGTGAAAACCCAGATTACCTCAGCAGATTTAAGCTTTATATTTATTGCCTGATCAATCAGCGCCTGATCTGCTTCTGTAAGATAAACTCTTTGATTTACCACGCAATCTCTGTCGCGGCAGGAGTCGTAAATCTGATCGCTGTTTATACATACAGGATCAGAAAAATCACATGCACGCCGCTGTCTTGTATCTGCTCTTTCTTCTATTGCGTCAGCGCGGATAGCTTCTGCTTCGCCGTTATCGGTATTGTTACAGCAGCAGCTTGTTTCTCTGGTTCTGCTGCGTGCCGCACCGCAGCCGCAATTATCATGTTTTTGGTTCATAAAATTACCTCCTTGAAATTTAAAGCAGCATTTCGCTGTTTTCAGTATATAATATGGACAATTTGTAGAAGTGTTACGGATTAGATAAAGTAAAGCATAATCGTGTGTTTATTATTTGATTATGTAATATATTACATATCAGATTTATAAATATATTTTTAATCATAATATTCTATATAATATAGAATGATTGTGCAAATTGACTATTTATACAGTGTATTATTGTTTATTATTCGGTTGAAATATCAAACAAAATACAGTAAAATATATTTAATGCAGATAAAAATGCATTATCTTTATACAAAACTACACTATATTAGGAGGGCTGTCGTTTGAAAATTTATGACACATCTAAAATTAAAAACTTTTGTCTTTTAGGACATGGAAATTCAGGTAAGACTTCTTTGGCTGAAGCAATGCTTTATACTTGCGGAAATATTGACCGCATTGGACGTACTGCTGAGGGTAATACGGTAATGGATTTTGACCCGGAAGAAATAAAGCGTAAGTTTTCGATCAGTACAGCGCTTGCAACCTGTGAATGGAACGGTGTTAAGTTTAATATTCTTGATACGCCCGGATATTTTGATTTTGTCGGAGAGGTTCAGGAGGCTATACGTGTATCCGATGCCGCTGTCATTGTGCTGAGTGGTAAATCCGGTTTAACGGTAGGTGCTGAAAAAGCGTGGAAATATTGCGAGGAACGCGGTATTCCGAGAATTTTCTTTATAAATAAGGTGGATGATGAACGTGTAAATTATCAAGGCGTTTTGCAGCAGCTTAAAGATAAATACGGAAAGAAAATTGCACCGTTTCAGCTGCCAATGCGTGAGGGTGAAAAGATTACCGGATTTATAAATGTTGTCGAGCAGGAAGCAAGAAAATTTGACGGTGACCGTACCGTAACAGCTGAAATGCCTGAAGGCATGGAAAATGAACTTTTACCACTGCGTGAAATGATAAATGAAGCTGTAGCTGAAACTTCTGAGGAATTGATGGATAAATATTTCAGCGGCGAAGCATTTACTCTGCCGGAGATGTATGAGGCTTTGAGAAACGGTGTTGCTGCCGGGGATGTAGTACCTGTACTTTGCGGCAGTGCGTATCATAAGCTTGGAATTTCTTCTCTTATGAATGCTATTCATGCATATTTTCCGGCTCCCAACAGCAAGGACGAATTTGTTATAGGTAAAAAGAAGGATGGTTCAGAATCAAGACTTAAAATAGATGTAAGCGATCCTCTTTCTGCTCTTGTTTTCAAAACGGTTGCAGATCCATATGTAGGTAAGCTGTCATATTTTAAAGTATATTCAGGTGTTATGACGCCTGATACTACTCTTTATAATATGAATAAAGACACTAATGAAAAAATCGGAAAAATATATACTATGCAGGGCAAAAAACAAATTGAAGCGGAAAGCTTGAATGCAGGTGATATAGGTGCTGTGGCAAAGTTGACCAAAACCGGAACAGGCGATACGCTGAGCGGTCTTAATCATCCTCTTATGCTTGAGGGAATTGAGTTTGCAAAACCTAATATGTCGCTGGCGGTTGTTCCAAAAGCAAAAGGTGAGGAAGAAAAAATTGCTCAGGGCTTGTTTAAACTTATGGAGGAAGACAAAACATTTATTCTTGAAACCAACAAAGAAACACGTCAGCAAATTTTAAAAGGTCTTGGAGATCAGCATATAGATATAATTGTAAGCAAGCTGAAGAATAAGTTTGGTGTTGATATTTCGTTGGAACCGCCTAAGGTTCCGTACCGTGAAGCTATACGCAAAAAGGTTAAAGCAGAAGGAAAACATAAAAAGCAATCAGGCGGACACGGTCAATACGGACATGTATGGATAGAATTTGAACCAACAGATTCGGAGGGACTGGTTTTTGAAGAAAAAGTTTTTGGCGGCAGTGTACCTAAGGGATATTTCCCGGCTGTAGAAAAAGGGTTGGTTGAATCAATGCAGCATGGTATATTGGCAGGTTATCCAATGGTTGGACTTAAAGCAACGCTGGTTGATGGTTCTTATCATGATGTTGACTCATCTGAAATGGCGTTTAAAATAGCAGCCAATCTTGCATATAAGGCAGGTATGGAACAGGCTTCTCCTGTTATTCTTGAACCGATAGGTCATCTCAAAGTTACTGTTCCGGATAATTATACGGGCGATATAATAGGTGATATAAATAAACGCCGCGGACAGATGCTTGGTATGACTCCTGTTGGGGATGGCTGTACTATGATAGAGGGTGAAGTTCCGATGGCGGAAATGCATAGTTATGCTTCGGATTTACGCAGTATGACACAAGCCCGCGGAAATTTTGAATTTGAGTTTGAGCGTTATCAGGATGCGCCTCAAAATGTAGCAGATAAGATTATTGCTGAGAGTAAAAAATAATATAAGTCTTTTCAATAAAAACCTTTGAGTTAATTTTCAAAGGTTTTTATTTTTTACAAGGACTTTATGTATAATTATGGTATTGTGATTGTAAAGATTGTAAATATAGATGATAGTTGTATCGTGATATTAATAATGGATTTCTG
>CAJLFL010000125.1 GCA_905205855.1 uncultured Eubacteriales bacterium
TGATACACCAAAGAGAGGCTTTATTTATATTTTAGATAAAATGGATACGGAGTGGTTTAGATGATGCTTAGAAAAATAGGAATAATTAAAAAAAACATTCTGATAATATATAAAGGGCTGCAGAAAGTGAGCAAAAATGCACTGCAAAAGTATGACTTAAAATCAAATCATACAATGTGTCTGTTTTATCTTATGCAAAACCCTGAGGGGCTTACGGCAACTCAGCTCAGCGAAAAGATAGGAATAGACAAGGCTGCAATATCCAGACTTCTGCCACAGCTTATTAAAAGCGGATATTTGGAGTATTGTGATTTTGACGGTGGAAAGAAGTATAATGTACGCATGATGCTTACCGAAAAGGGTAAGGTTATAGCAAGGGATTTAGACCGCCTTATATCGGAGTATGTTTATAAATTCAGTACGGGTGTAAGCAAGGAAAACATAATTGTTATGTATTGTTCTCTTAAAACCATTGCCGCAAATATAATCAATGGTGTTGACGGAGAATTTATCTGAAAGGAAGATTGACTATGAGTTTTAGAATTATCGGTACAGGCAGCTATAAGCCGGAATTTACTGTAACAAATGATGATTTGGCAAAAAGAATAGATACCTCTGACGAATGGATAAGACAGAGAGTCGGTATAAGCGAGCGCCGCATATCAACGGATGAAAATACGGCGGAAATGGGTTATAAAGCAGCTTTGGCGGCTCTTGAAATGAGCGGAACCAAGCCGGAGGAACTTGACTTGATAATTGCGGCATCGCTGACCGGAGAAACACTGTGTCCGACAACCGCAGGACATATACAAAAGCTTCTGGGCTCAGACTGCCCTGCATTTGATATAAATTCCGCTTGCAGCGGCTTTGTGTTTGCTCTGGATACGGCGGCAGGGTTTTTTGCCAGAGGCAAGGCTAAAAAGGCTCTGCTTGTCGGCAGTGAAAGAATGAGTAAGATAATAGATTGGAACGACCGCTCAACGTGTGTTATCTTTGGCGACGGCGCCGGCGCAGCTGTGCTTGAAGCCGGTGACGGATATCTTGAATCAAAGCTTACAACACATGGTGACAGTGATGTTATAAGGATTCCGTCAGGAACAGAAAGCTCTGTATACTATACAAAGCAGCCGCAGCCGTCACATGTGTTTATGGACGGACAGGAAACCTTTAAGTTTGCTGTAAATACAATAGCTGACGGAATAAAAGAAATAATCGGTAAAGCAGGTCTGAGTGTTGACGATATTAAATATATAGTCCCGCATCAGGCTAATGTCAGAATTATTCAGCTTGCGGCAAAGCGTCTTAAAATGCCCGTTGAAAAGTTTTTTGTAAATATTCAGCATTACGGCAATACTTCTGCGGCAAGCATACCGATAGCGCTTGACGAGCTTAATCGTTCCGGCGGAATTGACAGGGGCGACTATATTGTTCTGACTGCGTTCGGCGGTGGACTTTCAAGCGGTACCTGTATTATTAAATGGTAAAATAATTAAAATTATATATAACAAATTTAGGAGGAATTTAAAATGGTATTGGATAAGATTAAAGAGGTAATAGCAGAGCATCTGGATATGGATCCGGCAGAGATAACCGAATCAACTTCATTTGAGGATCTCGGAATAGACTCTCTTGAAACAGTAGAAATCATGATGGAGCTTGAGGACGAGCTTGAAATTGAAATTTCTGCGGCAGAAGCAGGAAAGACTGTAGGTTCTTTGGTATCTTATATTGAAAGCATAAAGGAGTAATAATAATGTTGACCACACCAATCTGTGAAATGTTAAATATTAAATACCCTGTTTTTCAGGGTGGAATGGCGCATATCGCCGATGGTAAGCTGGCTGCTGCCGTTTCGGAGGCAGGCGGTCTTGGAATAATTTCCGCAATGAATATGGGTGCGGAGTATCTGAAGGAGCAGATAGATATAGCCAGAAGTTTGACCGATAAACCGTTTGGTGTGAATGTTATGCTTATGAGCCCTCACACGGATGAAGTCGCAAAGCTGTTGGCGGATGAAAAAATAAGCGTTGTGACAACCGGTGCGGGAAATCCGTCAAAATACATGGAAATGTGGAACGCGGCAGGGGTAAAGGTTATCCCTGTCGTGGCATCCTCAGCACTGGCTAAAAAGCTTGAAAACATGGGCGCCTGTGCAATAATAGCCGAGGGCGGCGAGTCCGGCGGACACGTCGGAGATATGACTACAATGGCGCTTGTGCCGCAGGTTTGTGATGCGGTGAATATTCCTGTTATTGCTGCCGGCGGTATAGCTGACGGCAGAGGGGCGGCAGCGGTATTTATGCTTGGCGCGTGCGGAATACAGATGGGAACGAGATTCCTTGTTGCAAAGGAATGTGGAGTACATCAGAATTATAAGGATAAGGTGCTGAAAGCATCCGATATATCGACAATCGTTACCGGAAAGCGTTTGGGACATCCGGTACGAAGCCTTAAAACGCGTTTTTCCAGAGCATATTCAAAGGCTGAGTACAGTCAGATTTCCGACGAGGAGCTTGAACAGCTGGCAGTTGGAGCATTAAGACTTGCGGCGGTAAACGGCGATGAAGAAAAGGGATGTTTTTTGGCAGGACAAATATCGGGCCTTGTCAATAAAGAACAGACAGCAAAAGAGATAGTAGAAGAAGTATGCACTCAGACTGAGGAAGTGCTGAAAGGGGCGTTAAAATGGGTAAAATAGCAATAGTTTTTTCCGGGCAGGGAGCGCAGTATCCCGGAATGGGCAAATCATTGTATGATTGCAGCGCTGCGGCACGCAGCCTGTATGATTATGCTGAGGAATATCGTCCCGGAACAAAAAAACAGTCGTTTGACGGTACTGCTGAGGAATTGAGTCTGACCAAGAATACTCAGCCGTGCTTGTATTTGGTTGATTTGTGTGCTGCTGCGGCGTTGGAAGAAAGAGGAATAAAGGCGGACGGTGTTGCCGGGTTTTCTTTGGGAGAGATTGCCGCGCTGGCTTATGCAAATGCATATTCTTATGAAAAAGGTTTTGAAATTGTAACAAAGCGCGCGGAGCTTATGCAGGCTGCAGCTGAGGAGCACGATACCGCTATGGCGGCAGTTCTGAAGGTTGACAGCAAGACTGTTGAGGCTCTGTGCGAGAATATAGATGGGATTTATCCCGTAAATTATAATTCTCCGGTACAGACGGTTGTATCCGGAACAAAAGAGGCTCTTGCCGAGTTTAAAATCAAGGCGGCAGAGGAAAAGGCGCGTGTTATTGATTTGGCTGTAAGCGCGGCTTTTCATTCACCGTATATGAACAATGCGGCGGAGGGATTTGCAAAATATTTATCAGACTTAAAAACGGATAGTCTGCGTATGCCGGTGTATGCAAATTATACTGCACAGCCGTATGATTCCGACATTATGCCGGTTTTGACAAAACAAATGAATAATCCTGTGCGTTGGTGTGATACGATAAAGAACATGATTGCTGACGGTTATACGGACTTTATCGAAGCCGGGGCAGGAAAAACTCTTTGCGGACTTATCAAAAAGATTTCATCCGATGTCAGAGTATACTCGGTTGAGAATGAAGAAACGCTTAATCAAACAATAGAGGCGGTGAAGGCAAATGCTTAACGGAAGGGTTGCTGTGGTAACAGGAGCGTCCGGCGGAATAGGCAGAGCTGTTGCGCTGAAACTTGCGGAGCAGGGCGCTGACGTTGCCGCCTTATATTACGGGAACGAAGCGAAAGCAAATGATTTAAAAAGCGTTATTGAGCAAAATGGCGGACGCTGTGAGATATACAAATGCGATGTAGCTGATTTTAATGAGAGTGCCGAAACGGTTAAAGCTATTATTTCAGACCTCGGAGGAATAGATATTCTCGTTAATAATGCCGGAATCACGTGTGATAAGCTTGTTTTGCAGATGACAGAGGATGATTTTGACAAGGTTATAAACACAAACTTAAAAGGTGTTTTTAACATGATAAAGCATTGCTACAGAAACTTTATGAAGAAAAAATATGGAAAAATAATCAATATAAGTTCCGTTGCCGGACTTATGGGAAATCCGGGACAGGCGAACTATGCTTCGGCAAAGGCCGGTATAATAGGTCTTACCAAGACCGTTGCCAAGGAGCTTGCAGGCAGAAATGTATGCTGCAATGCCATAGCGCCGGGATTTGTTGAAACAGATATGACGGAAGCATTTAAAGAAAACACAGCTGTGCTTGACTCTATTCCGATGAAAAGAATGGGAAAGCCGGAGGAGGTTGCTGCTTTGACAGCATTTCTGGCGGATTCGGTATCGGATTATATTACGGGCGAGGTTATACGGATTGACGGCGGAATTGCAATGTAGCTTATGACTGAAAGCAGGATGCCATTGCCTCTGCAAGCGGCGGACTTTATTCGCTTTTTTCAATGGCGGATTGTATCGCTGTTGAGGCATTGAATGACGGGGCTTTCACCCCTTATTGAAGAAAGGATTATACGATATGAGTAAAAGAGTTGTAGTAACCGGAATGGGTGTTGTTTCACCTATAGGTAATGATGTTAAAAGCTTTTGGGACGGACTCGTATCCGGCAAAAACGGTATAGATAAGATAACAAGATTTGATGCATCTGAATTTAAGGCAACGCTTGCAGCTGAAGTTAAAGGCTTTGATGCGTCTGAATATATGGAAAAAAGCGAAGCAAGAAAGCTTGACAGGTTTTCTCAGTTTGCTTTGGCTGCGGCAGCACAGGCAGTATCCGAAAGCGGTATAACTGATTCTGTTAAGCCGGAGCGCTTCGGCGTTTATTTCGGATCGGGTATCGGCGGTTTTGATACTATGGTTGCAGAGCACAGCAATCTCATAACAAAAGGGCCTAAGCGTGTTTCGCCAATGATGATACCTAAAATGATTTCTAACATAGCTGCCGGCAATATTGCTATAAAATACGGAGCAAAAGGACCGTGTATTTCAATTTCGACTGCATGTGCAACAGGCTCAAGCTGTATCGGCGAAGCCTACAGAGCGATTGCGGGCGGATACGCTGATGCAATAATAGCAGGCGGTTCTGAGGCGTCAATAAATCCTTTGGGAGTTGCGGGATTTATAAACTGTATGGCTCTTTGCGAAAGTTCTGATAAGGACAGAGCATCAATTCCGTTTGATAAGGAACGCCGCGGATTTGTAATGGGTGAGGGTGCAGGTGCGCTTGTCCTTGAGGAATATGAGCATGCAGCGGCGCGCGGTGCAAAAATATACGCAGAGGTTTGCGGATACGGCAGTACCTGTGACGCATATCATGTCACTGCACCGGCTCCGGGCGGACAGGGCGGAGCTGACGCCATTGCGGCTGCACTTGAAACCTCCGGTGAATATTCTTCGGAAAAGGTTTATATCAATGCACACGGTACAAGTACACCGCTTAATGATAAGACAGAAACTGCGGCAATTAAAAAGGTTTTCGGCGAGGATGCATACAAAGTACACATAAGCTCTACCAAATCCATGACAGGTCATATGCTTGGTGCAGCAGGCGCTGCGGAGGCTATAGCGGCAATTCTGGCTGTAAACAACGGAGTTGTTCCGCCGACAATCGGATATAAGGTTCCGGATGAGGAGTGCGACCTTGATTATACTCCCAATAACGCTGTTGAAGCAGATATTAAGCTGGCTTTATCGGTATCACTGGGATTTGGCGGACATAATGCATGTGTCGCATTTAAGGAGATTTAAGGGATGAATAAAGAAGAAATCATGAAAATACTTCCGCACCGCGATAATATGCTGCTTATAGACGAAACGGAATTGAAGGATGGTATTGCGTACGGTAAAAAAAAGATAACCGGTGATGAATGGTTCTTAAAGGGACATTTTCCGGGTGCACCTGTTGTTCCGGGAGTTATAATGTGTGAAATTCTGGCACAATCGGTATGAGATTGACTATACGGAGAAGTTAAATAGGGAACGCTGAAATACTTTAACAG
>CAJLFL010000126.1 GCA_905205855.1 uncultured Eubacteriales bacterium
TAAAAAGGGAGGGCATGCAAATATGATTGCAATTATAGATTATGGTGCCGGAAACCTGCGTTCCGTTCAGAAAGCATGTGAGTTTTTGGGCGCGCAAGCACAAATTACATCAGACGCCGACACGATTCTGTCGGCAGACAGAGTTATTCTCCCCGGAGTAGGCTCTTTCGGAGATTGCATGAAGAATCTTAACGAGCGTCATCTGACGGACACCGTACGCTGCGCCGCCAGAAGTTCTAAACCGTTTTTAGGCATATGCCTCGGCTTGCAGCTTTTGTTTGAATCAAGCGAGGAATCACCCGGAGTAGACGGTCTTGGGGTTTTGAAAGGCAAAATTGTCAGAATCCCTAAAACGTACGGCTTAAAAATCCCTCATATGGGCTGGAACTCTCTGTCTTTCAAAAAAGAAACACCGATTTTTAAAAACCTGCCGGAAAATCCGTTTGTATATTTTGTTCATTCGTATTATGTGCAGCCCAATGATAAATCAGTCATTGCAGCCACCACGCAATACGGCGTCGAGCTTCCGGTTGCCGTCAGCAGCGGGAATCTCTTTGCTACCCAGTTCCATCCCGAAAAAAGCGGAGATACCGGACTTATGATTCTTAAAAACTTTATTACAGCAGGAGGTATCGGCTGATGTACGCAAAAAGAATTATTCCATGCCTTGACGTTCATAACGGACGCGTTGTAAAGGGCGTAAATTTTGTTAATCTGCGCGATGCCGGTGATCCGGTCGAAATCGCAAAAGCATATAACAAAGCCGGTGCGGACGAGCTTGTATTTCTGGATATAACCGCCACACATGAGGCGCGCTCTACCGTTTCAGAGCTTGCGCGGCGCGTTGCCGAAACAGTCTTTATTCCGTTTACCATAGGCGGCGGGATAAAAACGGTTGGGGATTTTCGTTCTCTTTTAAAGGAGGGCGCCGATAAAATTTCAATCAATTCTTCGGCAATCCGAAATCCGCGGCTTATCAGCGATGCCGCCGATAAGTTTGGCAGACAATGCGTTGTTGTCGCAATAGACGCAAAACGCCGCGCCGACAACAGCGGCTGGAATGTCTATGTAAACGGCGGCAGAATAGACACAGGACTTGACGCTCTTGAATGGGCAGAAAAAGCAGACACAATGGGAGCAGGCGAAATCCTGCTTACTTCTATGGACTGTGACGGCACCAAAGCCGGTTATGATATTGAGCTTACAAGAGCTGTTTCCGAAGCGGTTTCGATTCCTGTCATTGCCTCCGGCGGCGCAGGAACTCCGGAGCATTTTAAAGCCGCTTTGACGGACGGCAAGGCAGACGCTGCGCTTGCGGCATCACTCTTTCACTTTAAGGAAATCGAAATCAACGCCTTAAAGCAGTACCTCAAATCCGAAAAATTAACTATAAGAATATAAAACAAAGGCGCCGTCCGGCGCCTTTGTTTTATTTATATTCCTATCTTAAACTTATTACGTCCGATTTCAAGTATATCACCCTTATGCACCTCTGTTTTTTCAGCAACGCGTTCTCCGTTGATATATGTACCGTTTGTCGAATTTTTATCCGTAAGATAAAGCTTTTCGTTCTCATATGTAAATTCACAATGTACGCCTGACACAGTAGAATCCGTGATTACAATGTCATTTCTCATACTTCTTCCTATTACCGCTCTGTCAGACAGTGGGAGAACCTTAAGTTCTCCGTTTTCCACACCCGTAAGAGTAAGCGTAACATTTATCTCCGGCTGCACTTCTTCCTCTGTTTCGGATTCCTTATTATCCTCATCTTCGGCGGATTCCTCATCAGTTTCCTGTTCTGTTTCCGCCTCCGACTCATTTTCCTGCTGTTCAGAGTTCTCTTCCGTGTTTTCTTCAGAAAATTCCGCTTCGGCTTCATCCGTTGCTTTTTGTTCTTCTGCAGATTCTTCCTGTTCTTCCTCTGTTTCAGGCTCATCTTTAAAATCATCAGAAGTTTCAGAAGTTTCAGTTTCTGTCAAAATCTTTTTTTCCGGTTTTAAAAACGCAATACACATAAGCAAAATACCTATAAGTATGAGTCCGCTCGAAATCAGAAATAATGAGTCAAGCACTGACAAACCGCCTGAAAACAGACTTAAATTTATCGGAAGCGCATAACCGCAAACCGGCACAAAGCAAGCCGCCAAAGCTAATACAAACATCAACCGCCTTTTTGCCACAATATCACAACCTTTCTTATATTCTTATCGCAACTGCACTGTAATCATCCAAAATCTTTGTATATTTACCCGATGCACGGTTCTTTTCAACAATCTTTGTCATTTTGTCAATCCAATCCTTTGCGGATTTTGACCTTTTAAGAGTCTTTTCTATCTGTCTTTCATGTATGTTTTCCCAAAAACCATCGGTACATACCAAAAAACTGTCATTCTTTCTCACTACCGCAGGAACAGAAAAATCCGGCTTAAATTCATATCCGGTGCCCATCAGGCGAAACAAACGCTTTCTCATTCTGTCGCCGCGTATACCCGGATAACGAATCTCCCCGGCTTCATATTTAGAATATGCTTCGCTGTGATCGGGCGTTATATCATAAAGCAGATTATCCTGCAGATGATATATGCGGCAATCACCTATATGTGCCCACACTGCCAGTTCTCCGTTGGTAAGAAGCACGGCAGCCGCACAGCTCTGTGGTAAATCCGAACCATCCTGCACCGCCATAAGCTTATTCTGTGCAGTATCAAAAAAATCAGGAAGCGTTGCCGTGGTTATATCCGACTGCTGTTTAAACCCCTCCAGCACAGACTGCACCACTATTTCCGATGCGTCCGGGGTTCCCTTGCCGTCAGCTACGGCAAAACAGGTGCAATGAAGCTCCTCCGATATGCCTATATAGTCGTGATTTTCTTCCTTTTCTCCCCTGACGCACACAGAGGCAAAATCCAGCAATTCGCTCACCCCGTCTTTAGCTTAATCCATATTTAATAAAATCCATTTAATTATATTATAAATCTTAAAAAAAGTCAACATTTATACATTTACATCACAAATTAAAAATGCAGCTGCGGCAAAATCGGATTGTTTTGCCGCAGCTGCACCGCTTATATAATATTAAGTTTTTCCGCCGCCGTCTTCGCCTCGCTCCTGCGGTTTACCCCAAGTTTCTGGAGTATATGGCTTACATGGCTTTTTACCGTCGCCAGCTTGATATTAAGTATTTCTCCGATTTCCTGATTGCTTTTATCTGCCGACAAAAGCCTTAACACTGCCGTTTCCGCTTCGGTCAGCTTTTCCGTTTCGTAAGATCGCGGCTTTAAAAAGTCGGGATAGTACACAGCCTGCTGCCTTGCCATAGTCAACAGCTTTTTCATAAATCCTTTTGGCCTTTCGGAAACATATTCTTCAAGCAGCTCTAAAGCTGCTTTTCCGTACATGCCTATAGTTCTGACAAAGCCATAACCTTCGGAAATCTCCAGTGCCTTGGCGAAATCGTCAGCCCATTTTAAACCCTTGCGCTTTTTGGCAAGCGCAGACAGAAACATAAGATGTATCATATCTATATGCCTTTTGCATGTTTCGCAGTACGGCAAAAGCGGAGCAAGCGTCAAAAGCGCCGCATCATTATCTCCCCGTGCAATGTTAACCATTGCTTCCGTAAAATATCGGTATCGATACATAACCTTTAAATTTACCGGATCCTTTACCGCCTCGTCACGAAACCATATATCAACCTGCTCATCATCACCGCTCCTCAAAGCTATGCGGCACATCAGCGCCTTTATATTAGGCATAAATCTGTCATGCTCCAGTGATTCAAAGCGACTGCACAGAGTTGCAACCGTGCGGTATGCATCCTCCGCTCTGCCGGACGCCATCTGGCTTTTTGCCAAAAGTCCGACAATCGCAAATTCTATATCCGGCGTACCATGCGCCTGAACCTCGCTCATTTTTGCAACAAGCGAGAGTATTCTTGCACCTATATCCTCACCCTTTTCAAACTTACTTTCGGCTATGGCTGCATCCGCAAGTCCTACTCCGTCACAGCCGAGAACCGTCTCTACGGGAATTCTCAGCGTTGCGTAAAGAAGATCGTCTTTTTTACTCCAGTCCGAAAAATCCTTTCCGCCGTTCATAATACTCGGCATCGCGCTTGTTACCGAAAATTCAGGTAATGTAATCTCCTTATTGCACATAAGCGCAAATACAGCCGGTATTGTTTCCGTAAGCCCCAGCACCCCTCGCTGCGGCAATGATATATCCAGCCACGCAAGGCGGCTTTTCGCCTCCTTTTTTGCAGCATCACCCTTCTCAAGACTATCGGCAAAACGTTTAAGCGACGCATACCATTCCTCCGATGCCTTATAGTCGGAACGCAGCGCCATAAGCATACTCATTGCCTGCATCAGAGCCGGACTTTGTTCCGCTACCTTTTTGTCAAGTGACATATAATAACCCTCAAGTTCTTCATAGTGCCCCATACCGGGATGCAAATATGTACTTTTTATCAGCAATTCCGACACCTTATCGCTTTCGCCGCTTTTTTCATAAAAGAAAAGTGCGCGTCCAAGGTCACCGTGAAGCTCATAATACAGCGCCCCTCTGCTCATAACAGCACGTCTTTGCGCCTCGGTACGCTTGCGCGAATCCTCCCACATCAGATAATCTCGGAATATATCCCAAAAATGATATTTGTCAAGTTCATCTCTTAAAAGCATGCTTGAATTTTTCAGCAGTTCTGACAAAAGCTCGCCCGCGTCACTCGAACCGCTCGCCATTTTGGCAAGGTCAGTCCCAAATTCCTCAAACGGAGCAATATCCAGCAAAAATCGTCGTATCGGCATATCAAGACGATTATATACCGACTCCTCAAAATAATAGTATATTTCCTGCTTGATTTCATCAGCAAGTCTTTTATCAAAATGTTCACCTTCGGCAAGGTGCCGCACAGCAATACACAATGCCAGCGGATATCCCATAGTTATTGTGTGCAGAGCAGAAAGTTCTGCCTCGGACACTTTAACTCCCGCAGCTTTAAAAATCTTTGCCGTTTCCTCGCGCTCAAAAAACAAATCCTTAGGATAAAGAGTTTCCATAATTCCGGAATACGCAAACGGCATAAGGTATCCGGGAACCTTTCCGCGCGACAGAATTACAAATTTTTTATCAGGATTTCCGCGCACAAGCGAAACCAGAGAGTCTGCTGCATTACGTCCGGAAAGCATATGCAGATTATCAAACAAAAGAAAGTCGAAGTCTGTCATATCTAAGGCATCAGGATCATCCTCCGGTGCCGACAGCTTTAAAACCCTTTTATGAGCCAAAAGCTCATCTGCCACCGTACTCTTTCCGAAACCGCAAGGCGCACTCATAAAAAGAACCCTGCCGCCCTCGGAAAATTTTAAAAACTTTTTTCTCACTCTTTCGGTTATTATCGCCTCAGCCACAAACCCCACCTCTTTAAACTACTGCTCTTTTTTATATCATTTTAACATATACGCGCCCATTTGTCATCATACTAAAGTATGATGACAAATCAAAAATAAAACTGATATTAAAACAAATGCACACATTCTTCTCCTGCCGCATAATACTTTTATGTTGTCCAAAGCCTGTATTTTCGTTTTGCTGCCACTTCTCGATAAAGCAAAACCCTGAATAAGATTAAAGTTATATCATAACGCCCCGGAAACTTATTGTAGTTAACGCTCAAATGTTTCTATTTGTGTGAATACATTGACAAGCCGTCTGTGGAAAACAGCAATGCAAAAATATCAAAAGGAGGAAACCATGTATTACATTGGTATCGACATTTCAAAATTTAAGCACGATTGTGCTGTTATTGATGACTCCGGAGAAATTGTTACTCCATCGCGGTCTTTTACAAACGACTCAGAGGGATTTTCACAGTCGAAAATATTGCTTGTTGACTCGTCCCGAAATCGTGAGGAAGCCCTTGTTTTTCAGT
>CAJLFL010000127.1 GCA_905205855.1 uncultured Eubacteriales bacterium
ATAGAATGTCAAAGCAACAGATGAGGAAGCCGGAACTAACGTAGATATAAGTATTGATTATGCAGATTTCGATAAAAATGTTCCCGGACTTTATCCTGTAAAGTTCAGTGTCTCGGATAATGCGGGCAACACAGCCGTTCTTACACGGTATATACAGGTAATAGGTCCTGATGATGTGTTTGCATCATTAAACGGAAGATTGCTGATTCCGGGAAGCCAGACAAGATTTGCAAAGGATGAGGAGCTTGAGCTTGAGTTTATAAATGCAGATAAAGTTGGTAGCAAGGTTGCATATGCTTTTGCAAAAGGATATTACAACGGCGCACAAATGAAAGGTAAGAGCTTTAAGCGTCTTGAAAATTCAAATGCAAAGGTAAAGCTGCAGCCGGACGGAACGGGACTTTATACACTGTTTGTCCAGACCGAAAACAGAAACGTGATGGTTATGTATGTGTTTATCGCAGGATAGGGAGGATATACCATGAAAAGAATATTATCATTTATATTGGCACTGACCTTATTGGCAACGGTGATTCCCGGCGGTATAGTGCTTGCGGCTGACGGAGATATAAGCGTTGGCAACGGATACATAGAGGTGGTTTCAAAGGCGGATGGTTCCGCCTTTGGAATCAATACCCTTGCCGGTATACCGGCAAAAAGGTTTGACGATAATAAGCCGCTTTTGTATGATGATGACGACAAGTTTGCGACCTCATATACAACTATCAGAATAGAAAAGGGAATAGGCACAGGCAATACAACCGTGAATGACTATATTTACGGCAGCTCTGCCGGAACAATGACGGTTCAGCCGCACGAATATCAGATTGACGGTGAGAACAGTGCAATAGAAAGCGTGTGGAGCGTTGACGGAGTTGAGGTTACGCAAAGACTTGTAATCAATAAGAACACCGCGTCAGCACATGGCGGCTATGCAACGGTCAGCTATGAGTACAAAAATACTAATCCGGAGCTTGTTCAGGTGGGAATAAGAATCTTGCTTGATACGAAAATTGCTGACAATGACGGCGGACAGTTCTACAAAAACGGCGGCAGTACGCCGATAACAAAAGAGGTCGAATACAGCGAGAAGAACGGAAACATGCCGGAGTGGTACTCTATTTCCGACAGTCTGACATACTCCACGACAACTGCGTACGGATTGCTTAAAAATTCAAGTATGAGAAGGTATCCGGATAAGGTGCAGATGGCGCATTGGTTCAACCTTGCCAATACAATGTGGGGATATGAAGTAAACGGCAGCGTAAACTTTGATGATTATTATAACGAATACCAGTATCCGGACAGCGCCGTTGCCGTAATATTTGAACCGGAGGCGGTATCCTCAGGGCAGAGTCTTTCGGTTGATACAATGTACGGCGTAGGAGAGCTTAACGGAATGGAATCCACATCTGATTACTGCGTTATGACCGTTACTCAAAAAGAACTTTTAAAGGCGAACAGTGACAATACGGGTTATGAGAATAACGGAGAGTTTACACTGTATCTCAATGTTGATAATTCAGACAAGGATTCAAAACAGATAGTCGACGGCAAGCTAAAGCTTGTATTTGAGGATAAACTGGTCGACACAGAGCTTAACATGACGCAGGAGCCTGCCGTGTGGGTTGCTTCCGAGAAGGAGGAGGACGAAACCATAAGCGTAGGCACAATAAACCGCGGTGAAATCAAAAGAGAAATACCCATAAAGCTTAAAGCAAGACCGGTATATGACAAAATGAAGTCAAATACCGATCCCGACGCACCGGATATAGTATATACGCCGACAGAGGGATATGAGCTCAGAACCTCAATAGATACAAGAAAAATCAGCTTTCAGCTGACAGGTCAGGGAACACCGATACCGTCTGTCGCTAACAAGATAGTTACACTCCCTGCGTTGGGCAAATCAAAGGTTGACATAGGCTTTACAGGGATAGATCCCAAGATAATCTATTATGCAGGTTATTCCTATTTTTCGGTACAGGGAATTGGCGATAACTTTGACGTTCTTGCGGATAAGTCAAACTGGACAGCGTATTTAAGAAATGTTGTCACAAATAAAATAATAAATATGGACAGCTTTAATTGCTCTGCCGATGTTGTTAATAAGCAGCTTGGTTTGCTTGTTGATATGGACGGACAGCTCGGTCAGTTTGAGCTTACAATAGAATTTAAGGGCAATCTGGCGTATTTGGGAAAGAAAACTTTTTCGGATTCGAGTGATTATATAACATCTTCCGATGACGAAAAGTATAAAAACAGAGGTTATTCTATCGCGGTTATAGCCAGAACAAGCGATAAAAATGATTATGCAATGAGATTATTCTCCGCATCGGCAGGCGCAAAGCCGATAGAGGAGCAGTTTGAAAAGTTTAAAGAGGATGTCGAGGCAAAGAAAGGCGAAATCCTTATGGAGGGGCGCGGAGTCTTTAAGGTTTTGTATAAAGACGGAAAGACTGCCGAAACATCAGGCGATAAGCCTATGATTATAAGTACCGGCGATGAGCATAATCCGGATATTATCGGATTTGAGACCATCCCCGGCTCAGATAACATAAAGCTTAATCGCATTATGTATTATAATGCAATGACACCGCTGACATTCAAGGCGGATTTCGACAGCAGCGGAAAACCGAATGTAATGCGAATTGAGGGTGACGGCGATTTAAGTATAATAAATGCCTCAACCATATGGAAACATAAGTTTATGATTCGTATGGATTTAAGCGATATTTACGGTTATGAGGATGCTGATGAAGACGGCGCTGCATCAAATGTCAACGCGCCACAGCTGCAGCTTCTTGATGGCGGATGGCTGATGCAGAGTATGGGCGGGCTTATATTCACGCTTAATTACGGCGAACTTGGATGCCAGGATGGCAGATACACAATCAATTTCAGCGGTTCGGTATCATTCCCCCTCGGAATGAGCAAGGATGAGGAGGAAGCAGCGCAGTCGGAAGGTAATACTCAGACGGGAGAAACTCCGTCCCAGACACAGCAGTGGAAGTCGGCAAAGCCGACTGCAACAAAATGGAAGCCTGCAAGACCGACAAATGCCACACCGGCGCAGGAGGAAGAAGCCGCGGCGGCGGAGACAGAGGCAACAGGTATCAAAAAGACCTTTAAAGACGGAAACTCCGCAACAAATTCTTTGGGCAAATTCGGTGACGGCGGCTCACTCGGAGTATCGGTTGATTCTATTCTTTTCGGCGAGCACGAGGACAGAGATGACGAAAACGTAATAACCACCGGCTTTGTTGGAATTGCGGCAAATGTAGAGATTGAACTGCCTGATTCTGTTTTTCCGGCGGGCGGCGCGCAGAATAACGATTCAAAAATATCAAGCGGAGCATCTGCGGCAAATCCTGTTGCAAATCCGATAGTAAAAGCCGGAAACCACCGCGCTACGACAGCGGCGGGGCAAAGACAAAATGCACTTAATGCCTTGCAGAAAAATGCCGGAAAAATGAACGGTTTTAGTATGGGTGTGTCGTTTAACACCTATGAATTTAATGCAGGTGTTGACTTGGGCATAGGAATCGGACCTATCAGCTCGGCATTCAGAATGAGCCTTGCCGAAACCAATACCGGTAAAATATGTCTTGACACAATCTATCTGGAAATCAGAGGTTTTGAAATTCCGATAGTTCCCGGCGTATCAAGCCTTAAAGGTCTCGGCGGCGGAATCAGCGACCTTGCAAGTTCTGTAAATTATAAGGGCGATGCAAGACCTCCGGTAACTGTCAGCGTTATGGCGGTATTTGACTTGGTAAAGGTTATGATGATGGAGGCAGACATGTCTGTATCGGGCAACGGCTTGACCTTCAGCATAACCGGCGCGCCGGCAGGCTTTGATCAGATAAAGTTTGTTGCAAAGGGAGAATTTGACTGGACGACAGGCTTTACAATGAAGCTTTCCGGTACGGTGGATTTATTCTCAGGAATAGTGCTCGGCAACGTCAGTCTTGGACTTACGACAGAGCCTGAATTCTTTATGATGGGCAAAATAAACGGAAGCCTTAACATTCCCGGTTTGGGACAGCTTGCCGGAGTGACGCTTATCGTAAGCAGCAAGTTTATAGCCGGCGGCGTTAAAATATTTATATTCAGCGGCGGCTTTGTATACTATTACGAGAGTAACAAGTTCAGACTGATGAAAGGCAGCGAGGTTGATGAGATAGAAGAAGTTGACCTTGATTCTCCGGAACTTTCACCGTCAAAGGGTACATCGGGCCAGTCAATGAGCTATCTTGAGGTTATGCAGATTCCGGATGAAAACGGCGGTATGCAGCTGATGGGTATCGGCTCCGGAGCAGAGGTCGTAGGCTCTACGGTTGACAGTTATGTGTCATCCTCATACAGTACGCCTCTGACATTGGAAAGTCCTGCATCATTCGGAGCAGAGGTTACCGACGAGATGATGGACGGCAAGGATGTAGTATTGCGTGTTTATTATGACAATCCGACCGCTCCCGAATTAAAGGTGACAGCTCCTGACGGTAATGTATATCAGATAAATCAGTATGATACCGCTCTGACTCAGGAGAAAAACAATGCAAACGGAGCTAATATGATGCTCAGCGAGAAGCTTGACGACAGTACCGGTATCGTAAGAAAGTATGCATATGTGACCATTGCGAATAAGGACTTAAAGAAAGGCAGATGGCAGATAGAATCTATAAACGGCGTTGAAATAAGCGACTATACCGTTTTGACAATTCCGTCAATAGAGCCTCAGCTTGAAATTAAATCCGCGTCACTGACATCGGATAATAAGCTGAGCGCGGAATGGACTGCCGATAAAAACGCGGCTGTAAGCATTGCGCTTGTTCCGTGTGACGAAAACGGAATACGGCTGACTGAAACGACCAAGGATGAAAACGGAAATGATGTAGTAAACGAGCATCCGGGTTATGTGCTGGCAAGCGAAAAAGGCTCTGGCAGCAGAAACGACATTGACATAAATATTCCGTCCGGAAGATATGTTGTCAGAATGGACTCTATTGTAAACAACAGTATGTTTACTACACAATATACATCAGAGGTGCTTGAATATACAAATCCAAATACTATAAAAACACCTGAGGATTTAAAGGCGTGGGCAGGCGGTGACGGACGTCTTGACGTAAGCGCAAAAGTGCCGGAGCACGCAACGGGAGTTCAGTTTAACGTCTACAAGAGCAATGGGGAGCTTTTGCCGGCAATGGGCGGATATGTAGGAGATTATGAAAACACAGGTGAGGTGAAGACGTACTTCAAGGGAGATAACGCAGTGCTGGACGATAACGGTGCGGTTATGTATAAATCGGCTATCGTTCCGGGTGAGAGCTATTATGTTGAGGCATACGGAGTAAACGTAAACGAGGGAAGCGGTTATTTCCGCAGTCCGACAGTTAAAAGCACCGAAATACAAGTTCCGGTTCCGGCTCCGCCGCAGGCAAAGGTGAGCGTGCTTTCTTACGGTGCTTTAAGTAAAACGAACAGTAAAAATGTTCCGTATTTGCAGGCAGGCAGCGGAAATACTCTGGTAGAGTATGAGATAACAAACATGGATTCGGCACCGAATGACGAGGTTTCTGTCAGATTTGATATTGATGAAAAGCAGTACGGAGATATTCAAGTTAACAATGCACAAACCGGAAATAAAGGTTATGCGGCATTTAATCTGAACGACGGAGAGCATTTTGTGGATGTTGTGTTTATAAACAGTGCTGGTGACGTGACGGTAGAAACAAGAAAACTGTCAATAGATTCTATTCCGGCAGATTTAAAGATAGAGTATCCGCAAAACGGAAGTCAATTTGATCCGGCTGTCGGTATACCGATAAAACTGACAACGGATGACAGCGTAACTAT
>CAJLFL010000128.1 GCA_905205855.1 uncultured Eubacteriales bacterium
AATCGGATGGCAAAATCGTGGGATATGCTTATGCCGGAGAGTTTAAAGAACGTGCCGCATATGACTGGGCGGTTGAAACTTCTATATATAAAGGAAGATTTAAAAGGAGCGGGAATAGAAAAAAAGCTGTATTCCGCCCTTGAGAAGGCGCTGAGAGAGCAGAATATTCTGAATCTTAACGCTTGTATAGCTTATACCGAATCTGATGACGAATATCTTAACGGAAATAGCCACGGGTTTCATAAACACTTAGGATACAGGCTTGTCGGAAGATTTACAAAATGCGGATTTAAGTTTGGAAAATGGTATGATATGATTTGGATGGAAAAACATATAGGAGAGCATACCGGCAATCCGAAAAAGGTAAAATGGTTTTCTGAATAAATGATCGGTGCGTTGCAGCAATCCATGAGGATTACTGCAACGCACCGACTTTTTTATATTGCGTGTTTGTTCATCCGTTATACAGACAAAATTATTTCACGCATTTCATTACGGGTACAGGCTCTGTTTATTTTGCTACGCAGCTCTGCGCTGCCGTGAACTCCTTTAAAATACCATGCTATATGCTTGCGTCCCTCCTGTATACCTCTGTGCTCACCCTTAAATTCAATAAGCAAATCAAGATGTTCAAGTGATTTTTGCTTTCTTTCATTAACGGTCGGCGGCGAAATTGTTTCGCCTGTTTCAAGATAGCTGAGTATTTCGCGAAATATCCAGGGATTGCCCTGTGCACCTCTGCCTACCATTATTGCATCACAGCCTGTTTCGTCAAGCATCCTTTTTGCGGATATTGCGTCTGTAATATCTCCGTTACCGATAACGGGTATGCTTACGGCGGCTTTGACGCGGCGTATAATATCAAGATTTGCGTGACCGCTGTAGAATGCTTCTCTTGTGCGGCCGTGAACCGTTATGGCTGCCGCACCGGCATCTTCGGCAATTTTGGCAAATTCAACTGCGTTGACAGAACTGTCATCCCAACCCATTCTGAACTTAACGGTAACAGGTGCGTCCGATGCCGAACAAACAGCGGAGATTATGTCTGCCGCAAGAGCCGGGGCTTTCATCAGCGCGCAGCCGTCGCCGTTTTTAACTATCTTAGGCGCCGGGCAGCCCATATTTATGTCTAAAAGCGCCGCCCCGCTTTTTAAGGCGGTTTCCGCTATACCGCTCAGTATATCCGGCTCATGTCCGAAAAGCTGTACTGCGGCAGGCTTTTCGGCATCGGATATTTCAAGCAAATTACCGGTACGTTTGTTATTATAGTGCAATCCCTTGCCCGAAACCATTTCGGTATACATAAGCGCAGGGCCGAAAGGCTTTGTTATATATCTGAACGCTTTGTCGGTTACTCCTGCCATCGGGGCAAGAAATACATTGTTTTCAAGCTTTAAGTTTCCAATCTGCATAAAATGCTCACTCTCTTTCTGCTATACAGACACTATAACAGATTTATGGCAAATTGACAAGAGACTAACTGATAAAATTGTTTAATATAATCAAAACAGGTATAAAAGATTGTTTTTGTTATTTTATTGTGCTATACTTTAATTAAACACAATAACAGGAGAATGGTATTATGGCTGATAATAGATGGAATGAACTTTATAAGGCTGCGGTAAAAGTTTTAAGACCGCGCAAGGTGTCTGAAATTATTGAAGCGGGCGGTGTTGCGGCTGCAATAGAGTCGGAATCCGGAAATATTTATACGGGAATATGCGTGGACGGAGCTTGTACGCTTGGGATATGCGCTGAAAGAAATGCGATTTTTAACATGCTTACAAATGGCGAAGATTCAGTCAAACGAGTTGTTGCGGTAAATTGGGATGGTAAAGTTATTTCGCCATGCGGTGCTTGTAGAGAGCTTATGACACAGCTTATGCCGGACGATTATTCTAAAATAGAAATTATGCTGGATTATGAAAAAGCTGAGGTTACTACACTTGGCATGCTTACGCCGAATTGGTGGATTTAATTAAAGGCAGATGAATAGTATTATGGAAGGCAAACTTACTTAGGAATATGTGAAGAAAAGATACGGAGATTATTAAATTCATTATTGAGCTTGTAAAACATAAGAAGGGCTGCGTTTATGAGAATTATTACATACACGGACAGATATAAGGAACAGATCATAGAGCTGATACTTAATATTCAGAATAATGAGGCGAAAATCGGTTTATCGCTTGATGAGCAGCCGGATTTAAAGGATGTTGACCGATATTATACAAGCACCGGGGGCGCGTTTTGGCTTGCAGTTGAAAACGACAGGGTTATAGGAACTATAGGTTTAATTATGAGGGAAAACAGCTGCGCGATACTGAAAAAGTTCTTTGTTGCGGCAGAGGAATAGGTCTTAAACTATATTTGCGGCTGCTTGGCTTTGCTAAGGATAAATCGGTAAGACACATTATTTTGGATATGCCGTCCGTCGCAAAGACTTCGCACAGATTTTATGAAAGTGCAGGGTTTTACAAAACGGAAAAGGTTCGGCTGCCGATAGATTATACATATCCGGACAGAGAATCGCTGCTGTATATTCTGGATTTATAATCGCGGATTGTATCGGATTCCGGCACTTGACAAAAATTATTCAAGCTGTTATACTGTTTCAGTTAATGTACTGGAGGCTTTGTTATGGATAAATTAAAGAGGGTAGTTGTTAAGGTTGGAACCTCGACTTTGACTCATGAAACCGGAAGCATAAATCTGCGTCAGGTGGAAAAACTTGTGCGTGTTATTGCAGATCTTATGAATATGGGGATGGAGGTTGTGCTTGTATCGAGCGGTGCAATTTCTGTCGGAGTGGGCGAACTCGGACTTGCCGAGCGCCCGTCAGATATAAGACAAAAGCAGGCTCTTGCGGCTATCGGTCAGGTAAGCCTTATGGCAATTTACGATAAATTCTTTAAGGAATACGGCTATAACACAAGTCAGGTATTGCTGACAAAATTTGTGCTTGACGACGACCTGCGCTATAATTATGCGCGCAACGCCTTTGAAACTATGATTGGGTATCGTGTAGTACCTGTCGTAAATGAAAATGACGTTATATCAACCTATGAAATCGAGTTTGGCGATAACGACACCCTGTCAGCGTATGTGGCAGAGCTTGTAAAGGCGGATATACTTGTGATTTTATCTGATATTGACGGGTTTTATAACGGTGATCCTCGTGATGAGAATTCAGAAATTATACCTGTTGTTGAGGAGATAACAGAGGAAATAAAAAGCTGTGCAAGAGGCGAAGGAACACGCCGAGGCACCGGCGGAATGATAACAAAGCTTAGAGCGGCGGAATTTGTTTGCGGTCACGGAATAGATATGGTAATTGCAAACGGAGAAAAACCGGAAATTTTATATGATATTGTAAATAAAGAGAAAATCCGCGGGACACTATTCAAAGGAAAAACTCCAAAATAATCCGATAAAACGGTTGAATTTTATTGATGTTTGAAATGACGGAAACTAACAATTTATATCTTATCTATTGACTTTTTAACTTGTTATGTTATAATAAAAAAATAGAAAATTATCATGTCGGATTGCGCCTTGCGGCGTTGGTTAATGACATAATTGATACGGAAAGATGGTGCGTGCGCGTAAATGGGGAAAAAGCAAAGATTAGCCGGTAGAATAAAAAAAGTTTTCGGCAGAAATAAGAAAGATAATAAATCCGTAACAGATAATGTGCTGTCTGAAAATTCGCCTTTTTTTGTTAAAGAGGCATATAAAGCGCTCAGAACCAATCTTGTTTTTTCTTTAACGGAGTCCGGCGGTAAGATTATACTTTTTACAAGTCCGGGTGCAGCAGAGGGAAAGTCCACAAATTGTCTGAATACGGCGATAACATTTGCGGAAACCGGTGTAAAGGTGTGCGTCGTGGACTGTGATTTGAGAAAACCGAACCTTGCAAGGCTTAATAATGAAAAGGGAAATCCGGGACTCAGCAACGTATTGGTTAATTTAAACAGTCTTGACGAAGTGATACGCAAAAGCAAGTATCCGAATCTTGATTGTATATATTCGGGAAATATTCCGCCCAATCCGGCTGAACTGCTGGTATCGGGAAAAATGGACAAAACGCTTGAAGAACTTGCTTCCAAGTATGATTATGTATTTATAGATACGCCTCCGATAAATGTTGTGACGGATACAACGCTTTTAGTCGGACGTGCAAGCGGTGTTTTGCTTGTCGTGCGCCAGGGGGAAACAACAAAGGAAGATTTGTCCGACGCATTGCAGCAGCTTGAATTTGTAAAAGCAAAGGTTCTTGGAGTTTTGTTTAATGATTTCAAGCTTGAACAGAACAATAAATACGGAAGAAAACACGGTAAATACCGTTATTATAATTACAATTATAGGTACGCCTATAAGTTGCCGGCGGGTGATGACAATAATTGATTTTCATACACATGTTTTACCAAACATGGATGACGGAAGCACCGGCGCGGAGGAATCGGTTGAAATGCTTAAAATAATGTCGCGGCAAGGTATAAAAGTTGTTGCGGCAACATCTCATTTTGATATGAGAAAGGAAACTGTTTCCAGTTTTCTGACAAGGAGAGAAAAGGCTCTTTCGCTTATAGAGAAACGCGCCGATTTACCTCAGATTATTCCGGGGGCGGAAGTACTTTGCAGCGGTCTGCCAATAGGCTTTCTGGAGGATATAGAAAGCCTGTGTATAGGCACGACAAAACATATTTTGATTGAAACACATCTGTCGGGCTGGACGGACGGACTGAAAAACGAAATGCTTGAGCTTATGTGTGTGCGCGGTATCACTCCTATAATAGCTCATATAGAAAGATATTGTGCAAAAAGAAGTAATTTAAAGATCATACGTGAACTCAAGGCGGCCGGAGCGGTTTTGCAGATGAATGCAAGTTCGTTTGTGCATCGTTCCTCAAGAAAAAGAGCGCTCCGTCTTTTGGAAAGAGAAAATGTTGATTTAATATGTTCCGATTGTCACGGAGTTTCGGTAAGAACGCCGAATCTTTCAGAGGGAATGAGTATTATACGCCAAAGTCTTGGTGATAAGGTTGCCGGTAATCTTATTGCCAATGCTCAGAGAATATTTGAAATGGGGAGAATAGAATGAATTTCTTACGGCACTTGACACGTAACCGCAATCTGTTTGTATGTGATATTTTTCTGATTGCATTATCGTATGTTATGGCATGTCTGACGGTTTATCGCATAAGTTTATTCGGACAGGTTGCTGTGTCTTGCAGTGTGTTTGTTGTCGCTTCCGCAATAATATTTGTCGGTGCCGCTATGGTTTCCGGTGCTTATCATGTATATTGGATTTACGGCGGTACATGGGAGTATTTAAGACTTTTGCTTGCTTGTTTGTTTGCAAGCGTAATCAGCGTTGCGCTGTCGTATTTCCTTGATGCGCCTTATATGTATCCCAAATTATGTGCACTTGCTTCTGCAATAGCAACTGTGTTTATGCTCGGAATGAGAATGGGTGTAAGAGTTCTCGGAAAGCTGATTCGTATAAGTCTGTGCGAAAGCCACGGCGGACGCAATAAAAGAGTTTTGGTAGTCGGTGCGGGAATCCTCGGCGTTACACTTGTGAGAGATATCTCAGGCAATGATGCGCTTAACTATGAGGTTTTGGGCTTTATAGATGATGATGAGGCAAAGCATAATCTTATTATACACGGAATAAAGGTTCTCGGCGGAACAAATGATATAAACGAAATTTGCCGCAGGCTTGTGCCGGACGAGATAATTATAGCGATTGCGAGTATAAGCG
>CAJLFL010000129.1 GCA_905205855.1 uncultured Eubacteriales bacterium
TCCGTATATATTTTATCTACAATATAATATAAACTTGTTGACTTTTCAACAAGTTTATATTATATTTTACTATTTTTATATATATTGAACATTAAAGCTGTAAAACGCAATCCTTTTATGGTGATTTATACCAAAATCAACACTTTATATTGTATCAAAATAATTTATTTTCATTGCATTCTTTACTTCAGTCAATGTTTCCGCAGCTTTTGATCTTGCGATAATACTGCCGTTTTTCAAGATTTCATATACGTCAGGCATTCGTTTTTCCCATTCAATACGTCTTTTTCTTATAGGTTCAAGTTCTGTCTGTAAAATACTGCTTAAAAACCTTTTAACTTTTACATCTCCAAGACCGCCGCGTTTATAATGCGCTTTCAATTCGTCAAGACAATTATATTCAGGTAAAAACTCATCAAAATGCTCATCTTTGCAAAAAGCGCTGAGATATATAAAAACCGGATTATTCGCAACCTCTCCCGGATCATCTGCCTTAATATGATTAGGATCGGTATACATCGACATTACCTTTGTATGTATTTCTTCCGGAGTATCAGATAAATATATACAGTTTCCAATCGACTTGCCCATCTTTGCCTTTCCGTCAATTCCGGGAAGTCTAACACATGCACTGTTTTTAGGCAGAATAATATCCGGTTCTGTTAGGGTTTCCCCGTAAACAGAATTAAACTTATGCACGATTTCACGACATTGTTCAAGCATCGGTGCCTGATCTTCTCCCGCAGGCACAGACGTTGCATGAAACGCTGTTATATCCGCAGCCTGGCTTATAGGATAACAAAAGAATCCAACCGGTATACTTGCCTCAAAATTTCGCTGTTTTATTTCGTCCTTTACGGTAGGATTTCTCTGAACTCTGGAAACCGTAACAAGATTCATGTAATAAAACGTAAGTTCGGTCAATTCAGGTATCATAGATTGAATAAATATCACAGATTTGGTCGGATCTATGCCACAGGCAAGATAATCCAAAGCAACCTCTGATATATTATTTCTGATTTTTTCCGGATGTTCTGCGTTATCGGTCAACGCCTGTGCATCTGCTATCATAATATAAATTTCATCAAATTCTCCTGAATTTTGTAAATCTACCCTCCCGCTGAGCGAACCAACATAATGTCCAACGTGCAAACGCCCGGTAGGACGATCTCCTGTCAAAATAATCTTTTTCATATATACATTCTCCTCTCAATAAAAAATGATGGTTTCCATCTCAAAAGGACAGAAACCATCTATCTGCAAAGCCACCTCGTGAGCTACGCACTATCATGCGTTTTCCGTGTAACGGCCGGAATCTTCCGTCAGCGCCTACTCAATTACCTTTCAGGCTGCCCTCATAAGTCCATTCACCAAAACTCAAAATACTGCCATCACACCATCGGCAGCTCTCTCGGATTTCTCTGATTTGGCTACTATTCTTAATCATCGGTTTACTATATTAAATTATTCGGCATTATATCACATTACAATAACTTTGTCAAGAGATTTGTTCAGCTACGCTTTTCTCGCAGCTACGCATTGCAAGAATTGTTCTCTGCAATAAATCATCCAGTTCCCAGCCGAGCATTTCCGCTCCCTTACGGATAACATCTCTTGAGCATCCTGCCGCAAACTTCTTGTCCTTAAACTTCTTTTTAAGACTGGACAATTCCATATCCATCGTACTTTTTGACGGACGCATGCGCGCTGCGGCACCTATCAATCCTGTAAGCTCGTCCGTTGCAAACAAAACTTTTTCCATCTCATGTATAGGCTCTATATCAACGCATATACCAAACCCGTGTGAACATACTGCATGAACAATATCATCCGATGCGCCGATTTCGTTCAAAAGCTCCGGTGCCTTTTTGCAGTGTTCCTCCGGATAACACTCAAAATCCACGTCATGTAAAAGTCCGCATACTCCCCAGAAGTCAACGTCTTCGCCATAGCCGAGTTCATCTGCAAAATACCGCATAACCCCCTCAACGGTCAGCGCGTGAATTATATGGAATTCCTCCTTGTTATACTTTTTTAAAAGCTTCAAAGCGTCATCTCTTGTGATATTCATATTCATAATCGACATCTCCTTTTATTTTACAGACTGAGCCATTATCATGGCAGCGTCTATTCTTTTCAAATCAGAACCGAACAAATCTGTTGTAAGATTATTACTTATTCCGTTTGCTTCCGCTGCGGCAATAAAGCCTTTCGGATACTCCGCATCCGCTTTTGCCATTCCACAGCTTATGGTAATTATTTTAAAGGCTTGCTCCATTGTAATATTGTCCTCCGGAGCAAAAAGATTATCGCCTACTCCGTTTATCGCGCCAATATCAACGCACGACTTTATATACTTTGATGCCCAGTGCTGCTCCGAGTCATCATAGCTGCACGGCTTGTCAGCAGAAAGTCCTTTAAGCCTGCAAAGCATTGCAGCAAATTCTGCACGTGTTATTGTATTATATGGTCTGATACTTCCGTCCTCGTATCCGGTCATTACTCCCATATCGCGCATTTTTTCTATCGCAGCGAACTGAGCATCATTTAGACCGTCCGTATCATTTTCAGCCGAGCCGCCGGATATACTATACTCTTTGCTTAAAGCTCCGCCGTTGCTGCCCGACGCGGTAACCCTCAGCCTGCTTGCATTTGATATATCTATTTCCGCTGTATACGGCGGCGCGCTTACGGTTGTTATCCAATTATCATCAAGATAGTATTCCACCTTTATGTCATCTACACCGTACATATGCGAATATGCGCTTATTCTGACCTTTCCGCTGCCGTCTATTGTATCGTCAAGCTTTTCAAAAAATACTTCAGATTTGTTCTTACTGCTGCCTTTTATAAACCACGGACTGAATTTCATCTCGTCATATGCGTTTTTCAATACCGGTGAGCTATCCAAGTCATACCAGTTTGCTTCATTTGGCATCTGCTTGTTAAAATACGCAATAAGCTTAACCTGCGGATAAACCATCGGTATATAAGAGTATATTTCTTTTAGCCGCTTTGCCGCCCATTCCTGGTCATTTTGGTTTATTTCACCGCCGGTATAATACGCGCTTCCGCACTCCGAAATCATTATCGGCTTACGGCTGCCGTACTTTTCCGCAAAATCTTTAATCATCAGCACCGGATCGGAGCTATAGCCCGTCTTAAAGCAAATCTCATTGAACTGCTCCACACCCTGCCACTCTCTGCCTTCAAAATATTTGTTGCAGTATATTGTTACTCCTGCATAATCTGTATTTTCATCTCCGGGATAATAATCGTCAATTGTGTAAGGCCGGCTTTCACTTTTCCACGGATCTGTATGTGCAACGCTCCATACTATTGCCATGTTCGGTAAGGCGCGCATTTTATTTGCTATTATGCAGAACGCATTTTTAAACTCGTCCGGAGTGCAGATGTTGCCCCATATATTAACCTCCGCTCCTATTCTGCAAAAAACAGGTACATCAGTATACCCCGACATAAGCAAATACAACTGATTTAAATATTCATCAGCTGCCGAAACCGCCCGTGCAGTATCACCCTGATCAGGAAAGTTAAGCGCAAGCTCCACCGACTTTCCGCTTTCTCTCGCCTCGTTCATTACCGCTCCTGCCCAGTTAAGCTCATCCGAATATCCGTATTCCAAATACAAAAGCACCATTGAATCATCTGCTTCGGTCTTTTCGCTTATCTGACCACGAAGCACACCGTTTGGCTCATTCTTCGCTCCGAATACCATCTGATTATCATTTGTTTGCTTATAAACATAAAGCTCCGACGTAAGCTGCTTTACAAACTCTGTTGCAATTCTCACTCCGTCACTCCACCCCATCTTCTCACCATACGGAATATACATGCTAAAATACTTTGCTGCATTTTGATAATCCCCGTTAAAGAAATACGCAAACGCAGTATCATAGGTTCTTGACCCCATTATATTATCAGTTTGTTCATTGCTCGGTTCGCCGGCAACCAAATCTATAACACGACTGCCGCAATACGCTATTCCGGAATAGTCATTAGCCTCCACAGCCGCTGCATACCTATCGTTCAAAGCCCAAAAATCATGCGGCAAATCATATGCAAATACAGGAACGGACACAAGACATACCGCAGCCGAAACAGTTGCTGAAATAGCTTCAAGTATTCTTTTTCTCATCAGATCACTTCCTCTTTTTATATATAGGCTTATTATACATAAATTTTGCATAAAAAACAATAGCTGTAAAGCTAATCAGTAAAATAACAGCAATTTTTTGTGTTCGACTATGCTTTTCGGCACAACCGCCTTTGCCGCAGAAATTTCCGATTGGGCAATGCCGTCTGTATATAGTCTGAAAACATTAAATATAGTGACAAACAAAGCCGATGATACATTTAGTCCCGGTATGAATTATACTATTGAAGAAGCACTAATATCTCTTACTAATCTATACAATCTTATTAAATAATAAAAAAGGCTGCCAACTGATATGCACCCCAAAAGTTAGACACTTTTGGAGGTGCATATTTTTATGGGTAAAACAGAAAGAAAAAACAGAAATTATAGTGCAGAATTTAAAATTTGTGTTATAATGGATATGCGAGAACATCATTTAGGATATCGTGAAACAATGAGAAAGTATTTTCCACACTTAAAAGAAAACAGTTTTGAATTTCTAAAAAAATGGGAACGCATATTTTTAGAAGAATGAGCCGAAGGTCTGATGAAAGAAAGACGAGGCAGAGCTTGTAAAGCAAGCGGGACACGAAAAGGACGTCCCCCTAAATTTGATAAGAAAGTAGAAGAAGATTTAATTGCTGAAAATCAGCGACTAAGAATGGAGATAGACTATTTAAAAACTGAGTGCCTTAGTTCTTGCGGAAGAGCGAAAGAACGGCAAAAAGCGTTAATTATCGCTGAATTAAGGCAGTTGTATCCGCTTAAAGATTTGTTGAAATTGTCAGGGCTTGCAAGAAGCACCTTTTACTATTATCTAAAACCAAAGGACACAGATAAATACAAAAAAATTAAAGACGAAATACTTGACATATTCAATCAAAACAAAGGTAGATATGGTTATCGTAGAACTTTATCTGTTCTAAAACAAAAAGGATATACAATCAATCATAAAACTGTATTAAACCTGATGAATGAGCTTAACATTCATGGAAAACAACGCAAAAGTGGTAAGTATCATTCATACAAGGGGGAAGTTGGTAAGGTTGCAGATAATCTGCTTAAAAGAGATTTTACAGCTTCAAAGCCTTTTGAAAAACTTACAACAGATTTAAAGTATGTGATGATAAGGTATATTTATCACCGGTAATGGACTTATATAATCGTGAAATTGTGTCATACTCCATATCATTAAGTCCAAATTTATGGCAAATCAGAGAAATGCTTGATGGTTTATTCAAAAAGCTTCCTGCTGACGCAAAACCGTTATTTCATTCTGATCAAGGGTGGCAATACCAACACGCCGAATATCAACGGTTACTGGGAAAACATAACATTATCCAAAGTATGTCACGCAAAGGTAATTGTATGGACAATGGTACTATGGAAAACTTTTTTGGTAGATTAAAGGTTGAAATGTTTTACGGGCGTTCGTGGATAGGTGTCTCTATGGACGATTTTATAAATGAAATTAACGACTATATTACTTGGTATAATACAAAGCGTATCAAACAGTCGCTGGGCTATATGAGTCCTGTGGAGTACAGGCATAATCTTGGATTAACAGCATAAAACAGTCCAAGAATATGTCCGCACCCCC
>CAJLFL010000130.1 GCA_905205855.1 uncultured Eubacteriales bacterium
AGAGCATTTGTTTCTGTTCCAAAAAAGCTTTAGCTTGTTTTTGCAAATATTTATTGTCACTCTGATTATCCAGGCTTTTTCATACTCTTTATCCTTAAACTCCGGGGTTTTGCCGATTATATGCAAAAACACATCCTGTACGGCATCCTCTGCGTCGCTCATGCTTTTTAAATATGTATATGCAATACGCAGCACTGTATCGCCATAGCTTTCGACAAGTTCTTCTATATAATCGGTATTCAACACCTTCACCCCCCGGAGAAGAATTCTGTTTTAATTTTATCTTACAGACGCAGCAATGTCAATAACCTCTTTTTCCGTCATGACGTTATCGGAATACAGAGAATATGCCATTTCGCCGTCTGTCCAGACTGCGCTTGATACCTCGCCGTTTTCGCGGTAAGTAATCTCTGTTTTTCCGGCATTAAGCTTTTTAACATCTTTATATACGTTATAATCTCCGCTGATGTCGTCGCTGCCTTTTTCGGTACGGTACATTATCTCTTTTCCGTCCTTTTCATACACAAGCTGAAGCATCTCATTCTGCAAGGTTGAAACATACATAAGCTTATATCCTTCCGGCAGCTTTGCAGGTATTTTTGCATTAAAGCTTAACGCCTTTTTCGCCTCGTCAACTGTTTTGTATTCTATAAACGGATTCGGAATCTGAGTGCTGTCCTCTGCGCTTAAATCAAACTCTACTGTATTATCCTTGACCGTATACGCGGTCTTTCCGCACAGAATATTAAACATATCCGCCGGAACATAAGTAAATTCTCCTTTTATTACGGGAGCCGCGCCGAGCGGAGTCGGCGCGGACATTCCGATTGCTGTGGACGAAGCCATATAATAGCTGTCATCTCCTATGCGTACCATAGTGTTTACTGTTCCGTCATCAAGACGTACTGCCTGATTTTCCTCATCCCATTCCACTTTAAATCCGAGGTTTTCCGCCACAAATCTCAGCGGAACCATAATTTTATCATTTTCCTTATAAACCTCATATTTTACGCCTGCTGTTTTTCCGTTTACGTTAAGTGTGTACGGTGCCGATGCAATAAGCATTATCTCCTGTTCAGGCTCTGCTGCCGATACCGCCGCAAATGATGTCGCCGTTACAGCTGCCGCCAAAATAATTGTAAATGCTGATTTTTTCATAATAAATCTCTCCTTTGATATTGTATTGTTTTATTTGTTTGAAAAGGCTTTTCACTTATAAAACAATTCAAAACTTAAAAGTGTTGCAGATTTTATGAAAATTTTTCAAAAAAATTTTTTGAGCTGCTTTTTTTGCACATAATTATACAAATAAAGCCAAAAACCGCGTTTTTATGCGGTTTTTGGCTGACAGTTTCACATGAAACCTGTGTTATTTTAGTCCTCCGGAGTGATTTTCTCCAGGCCGCCCATATACGGACGCAGAACCTCAGGCACGGTAATGCTTCCGTCCTCGTTCTGATAATTTTCCAGAATTGCCGCTGTTGTTCTTCCGATTGCAACGCCGGAGCCGTTAAGTGTATGAACCAGCTGTGCTTTTTCTTTGGGTGAATTTTTAAATCTGATATTTGCACGGCGTGCCTGGAAATCCTCAAAGTTACTACATGAAGAAATCTCTACATATCTTCCGTAACTCGGCATCCATACCTCTATATCATACTTCATTGCTGCAGTAAATCCGAGGTCGCCTATGCATATCTTAACAACATGATACGGAAGCTTTAACATCTGCAAAACATCCTCCGCGTCCGCTGTCAGTTTTTCAAGTTCTGCATAAGAATCCTCCGGCTTGGTAAACTTAACAAGTTCAACCTTATTAAACTGGTGCTGACGAATCAAGCCTCTTGTATCGCGGCCGGCGGAACCTGCCTCAGCACGGAAACAAGCGGTATATGCACAATATTTAAGCGGAAGCTTGTTTCCGTCAAGGATTTCATCACGGTGCATATTTGTAACAGGAACCTCAGCTGTAGGTACAAGGAAGTAATCGGTATTTGCAACCTTGAATGCATCCTCCTCAAACTTAGGCAGCTGACCTGTGCCTATCATACTGTTTCTGTGCACCATAAACGGCGGAAAAATCTCCTTATATCCGTGCTTGCGGGTGTGCATATCAAGATAGAAGTTTGTGATTGCGCGTTCAAGCAATGCGCCTGCGCCGCTGTATACAGTAAAGCGTGTACCTGTTATTTTTGCAGCGGTTTCCGGATCAAGTATACCCAAATCCTTACCCAAATCCCAGTGCGCTTTCGGTTCAAAATCAAACTTTGTCGGCTCCATAAAGCGGCGAACTTCGACATTATCCTCGTCACTGTCACCGTCCGGTACGGTCGGATTCGGAATATTCGGTATAGTATATGCTATCTTTTCAATTTTCTCATCAAGTTCGCGTACTTTATCATCACATTCCTTGATTTCGTCCGAAAGTTTCTTCATTTCTGCAAATATAGCCGTTGTATCCTCACCGTTTTTCTTCATTACGGGAATTTTTTTAGATGCTGTATTCTGCTCCGCCTTTTTCTGCTCTGCTTCATACATTATCTCACGTTTTTCCTTATCGAGTTCAAGCAAACCGTCAATATCAACGTTTTCCTTTCTTCTTGCCAAAGCGGCTATTACCTTTTCCGGCTCAGTTCTGAGCAATTTCATGTCAATCATTTTATATAATTCCTTTCTTTTTAATCGTTTTTATTATTTGTCTTATCTGCAAGTAAATCCTGCAAAATTTTCAGCTTTTCATTCTGTTCCTCCGACAGCTTGTCCGCATTGATTTCTTCAAGCTTTTTTGCTGCCTCCTCCTTTTTGTCTGTTCCGTAAAGCTGCCATGCATCGGACAACACATTATAGAAATCCTTTTCCTCTGTCGCTTGTTTTAAATCTTCTTCAAGCTTATCGGATGAATTTTTTAAATTATAGTTTTCATCTTTAAGTGATACGATTTCATTCTGAATAGAAACATTAAGGCTTTCTTTTTCATTAAGCTGAGTTTCAAAATTCTGTTCACGGTTATCAGCCATTGCGGCAAATATAATAAGCACCACAACAGCCAATGCCATTACCACAGCATATGTGGCTAAATTTTTATATTTCTTTTTTTCATCAGACATTTTCAATTCACCTCTTTCATCAGGATCCGGCAGTGATAAAATCCGCCGCCGAAAAAAGTAAGCAAAATCTGCCGCTTTTAAAATAAACATCATTTTAACTTAAAATATTTACGTTTTAATATGTTTATATTTTCCAATTTTATTCATGTGCCTCTCTGAGGTCAAAAAACACGTTTTTAAGCTTGATTGTCTATTTTTAATATATTATCATTGCTATGTTTTCTTTTTGGAATTCTAAGCATAATATTTTAGTGGCAAATTTTGTAAAATTATCTGTTAAATTCAAATAAAATTCTTTCAAGATCATCTTTGCTGTAGTATTCTATCTCTATCTTACCCTTTTTTGCTCCCTCATGAATTTTTACCTTTGTACCCAATCTGGAACTTAGTCTGTTTTCTACATCTTTATAATATTTCATAGTAATAGGACTTACAGATTTTTTGACAGGTTTTTTATTCTTTCCGATTGATGCAGCCAAAGCCTCGGTTTGTCTTACATTAAGTCCCTCTTTGATTACACGCTGTGCAAGCTGAAGCTGAAGTTCCTCGCTTTCTATGGGGATAAGCGTTCTTGCGTGTCCCTGTGATAATCTGCCGTCAATAACCATCTTTTTTATTTCATCGCAAAGGTTGTTAAGACGCAGGGAATTTGCCACTGCGCTGCGGCTTTTTCCCACTCTTATGCCGATTTCCTCCTGAGTTAAATTAAAGGTATCCATCAGTTGTTTATATCCTTCTGCTTCTTCTATCGGATTCAAGTCCTCACGCTGAAGATTTTCAACCAGCGCAAGTTCCATAACCTCTTTATTATCAAATTCTCTGATAATACAAGGCATTTCTTTAATTCCGGCAAGTTTTGAGGCACGCCATCTGCGCTCGCCTGCAACAATCTTATAGGTTCCGACGCTTGTCGGCGTAACAAGAATCGGCTGAACAACGCCGTGTTCTTTTATGGAATCGCTCAGCGCTTCAAGTTTTTCCATATCAAAGGTCTTTCTCGGCTGTGCCGAGTTAGGCTCTATATCTATTGTACGGAGCATAACAACATTTTTGCCGTCAGCTGGCGGCATTCCGCTTTTTTCTATATCCTCTACAACATCAAAAACCCCTCCGTTTTCGTCAGCGGAAACACCCAATAACGCTCCCAAACCTTTTTTCATTGGTTTTTTGGTGTTTTTAGTCATTTTTTCACTTCCAGTCATTGTTTATTCATTTTAATTACTTCATTTGCAAGCTTTTTATAACATTCCGCACCCTTAGACTTGTTGTCAAAAGCCATTATCGGTCTGCCGTAGCTTGGCGCCTCGGAAAGCCTTACATTACGCGGAATAACCGTTTTATAAACTGTTGCGCCAAAATACTTTCTTACATCCTCCGCTATCTGAACAGACAGATTTGTTCTTGAATCATACATAGTAAGAAGTACCCCCTCAATATGCAAATTCGGATTAATTCCTTGTTTTACGAGCTTTATTGTCTTTGTAAGCTGGCTTAAACCCTCTAAAGCGTAATATTCACACTGAATAGGTATCAAAATACTGTCAGATGCAGCAAAAGCATTGAGCGTAATAAGTCCGAGTGACGGCGGACAGTCAATTATAATAAAATCATAATCGTCTCTTATCTCTGAAAGCTTCTTTTTTAATATATACTCGCGTTCAGGCACATCAACAAGCTCAAGCTCAGCACCGGCAAGACTCATATTTCCGGGACTTACCCACAGATTTTTATACTCTGTTTCAATAACTTCTTCTTTAAAGGATGTATCATCAACAAGACAATCATAAGTTGAAAGTTCCACATTATCCTTATCTATTCCAAGACCGCTGGAGGTATTTCCCTGGGGATCACTGTCTATAACAAGCACTTTTTTGCCCTTTTGACCGAGATATGCGCTTAAATTTATTGCAGTAGTAGTTTTACCCACACCACCCTTTTGATTGGCAATAGCAATTATTTTTCCCATTATATCCTCCGTACAATTTAATTACTCTTTATGCCTGATTTATGAAAAAATAAAAGAAGACAGGCATATGCCTTCTTCTTAGATTATATCACATATTCATAAAATTACAAGAGGTATACAATGTTTTTGTGAAATATTTTTATGTTTCACATGAAACATATTATCTTTCGTATTATTAAAAAGGAGTGTTTCATGTGAAACACTCTTTGAATACTGTCGAAAAATCGCCTGTATTATTAAATTTCAAAGTTATTTCAGGCAGATAATATCTTCCCCTACGGATATCATATACATATAGCGTTTGATTTCGTAGGGGCGGATAATATCCGCCCGCATGGTTGGCGTACACATTATATACCATATATATTTTACAATACCGCTGTAGGGGCAACCCCGCGTGGTTGCCCGTTTCGTCTTTCACATGCAAAAATGTTGATTATATCTTCGTAGGGGCGAATAGCATCCGCCCGTATAGGATTGCATATATGGTTTTTAATATTTGTATACGTTTTACAATACATTGTAGGTGCAACTCTGCGTGGCTGCCTGTTCGGATTTAACTTTCTTAGCCGAAAGATATCAATCCGAACCCGCCTGAAAAAGCACAATTTCGGCATCTTTCGGTTTGTCATCTT
>CAJLFL010000131.1 GCA_905205855.1 uncultured Eubacteriales bacterium
TACACCATAATTATTAATTTGTCAACAGTTTTTTTTAATGTTATATAAATGTTATTATTTTATGGTTTTGAAATCAATTATTTCATATTGACGGTTGTGCTGATTGTGATACACTTATTATGTAGATTTATATGCATTAGGAGGTTTTACTATGGCAGAATTACGATATAACCCTCTTACCAAAGACTGGGTAATGATTGCATCTCACCGTCAGAACAGACCGCAGATGCCTAAGGATTGGTGTCCTTTCTGTCCCGGCTCAGGCAAGGTTCCGGATAATTTTACGGTTTACAAATATGATAATGATTTTCCTGCGCTTTCGCAGAATCCGCCGGTTCCGGATGATGTTGCGACTGAGCTTTATAAAACAAAAGAAGCTTATGGCAAGTGTGAAGTTATACTCTACTCGCCAAACCACACAATCACCCTGCCGGAACTCAGCGTTCCGCATATAAGAGAACTGGTTGACCTGTGGACCGAGCGTTTTGAGGATTTACGCCGTGACGAAAAAATAAAGTACATATTTATATTTGAAAACAGAGGAAATGTTGTCGGCGTCACAATGCCGCATCCGCACGGTCAGATTTACGGATACAGCTATATTCCGAAAAAGCTTGAGGTTGAAATTGAAGCAAGCAAGGAGCATCTTGCAGAAACAGGAAACTGCCTGTTCTGCGACATTCTTAAAAACGAGATAGATGCAAAAGATAGGATTATATTTGAAAATGATGATTTTATTACGTTTTTACCTTTCTTTACCGATTACCCTTACGGCGTGTATATTGCCGCAAAGGACCATATACAAAACCTGTCGCAGATGAACGACAGACAAAAAACAAATCTGGCAAAAATTCTTAAAGAAACTTCCGGAATGCTTGATAATCTTTTTGATTATCCGTTTCCGTATATGATGTGTATGCATCAGGATCCGGTAAACAGCGGCGATTTTTCGGACTGCTTCCACTTCCATATAGAGTTTTTCCCGCCGATGCGTGCCGCAGACAAGCAGAAGTTTAACGCATCAAGCGAAACCGGAGCATGGGCTGCCTGCAACCCGACCGCCCCGGAGGAAAAGGCAGAGGAATTGCGAATGGCACACAAAAAATTTCTTGAAAAAAACGGAGGAGATTTGGCATGACAAATTCTGAGCTTAAACAGGAATTTATAAAGGTTTTCGGCGGAAACGAAGATGATATTCGTTTATTTGCCTCTCCCGGCCGCGTAAACCTTATAGGCGAACACACCGACTACAGCGGCGGCTTTGTTTTCCCGGCAGCGCTGACCTTTTGCACAACAGTTGCGGCAAGAGTGCGTGATGATAATAAAATCCGCATGAAGGCAACAGACCTTCCGGAAATCGATGAGGGTACAACCGCTACGCTTGAAAACTTTAAGGATTTGAAGTGGGGCAATTATCAATTTGGCGTATTTACCGAGCTTAAAAAAGCAGGTTATAACATAGTTGGCGCAGACATGCTGTTCCATGACACAACTCCGCACGGCGCAGGACTTTCTTCATCTGCGGCTATTGAAGTTTCATCTGCAATCGCTATGGCGGCTCTCGGCGGAGCAAAAGATATAGACAGCATTGAGATGGCAAAGCTCAGCCAGCTTGCAGAGCATAACTATGTAGGTGTAAAATGCGGAATAATGGATCAGTTTGCCTCAGCAATGGGCAAAAAGAATCACGCCATATTCTTAGATTGCAAAACGCTTGATTATCAGCTTGTTCCGATTAACATTGACGGTTATAAGCTGGTACTCTCCAACACAAATAAAAAACACTCCCTCGGCGCTTCAAAATATAACGAGCGCAGGCATGAATGTGAAGCAGGTTTTGAAATCCTTAAAAAAGAACTTCCGTCCGCAACCTGTCTCGGTGATATTACCCCTGAGGAATACTATCGCGTAAAAGATGCCATAAAGGATGAAACAGTTGAACGCCGTGTACGCCATGTAGTTGAGGAAGACGCACGCGTCAAGAAATCAATCGAGGTTCTGACAGCAGGCGACTTGGTCACTTTCGGAAAGCTTATGACCGCTTCTCACGAATCATTAAGAGATTTATATGAGGTTTCCTGTGATGAGCTGGATATTCTTGCTGCCGAGGCTCTTAAAGTTGACGGTGTTCTCGGTTCGCGTATGACAGGCGCAGGCTTTGGCGGCTGTACCGTCAGCCTTGTAAAAGATGATGCTGTAGATACGTTTATCGACAGACTCGGCAAGGTTTATCTTGATAAGGTCGGTTATGAGGCGTCATTCTATATCACCGAAATCGGTGATGGCGGCCGTGAATTAAAATAGTATACAATCCGGGCGGTGCAGTTTGCACTGCCCTTTTTTACAAAAAATTTTACATTTTTCTTAATTTCCTCTTTACAAATACAGAGTTTTATTATAAACTATAAGTTAGACAATCGGACAGTATACTTTAGTCAGGCCCGATATTTATAACAGATTGCTGTTAATTTATATAGAATTTGATTGGAGGTTCTTTTTTTATGTACCGCAAAGTATCGACAGATCTTTCCTTTGTTGAACGCGAAAAAGAAATCGTAGAGTTCTGGAAAGAAAATGATATATTCAAAAAGAGCATGAAAAACCGCGAGGGCAGCGAAAACTACACATTTTTTGACGGTCCGCCGACCGCTAACGGAAAGCCTCATATCGGACATGTTCTGACCCGTGCGGTCAAGGATCTTATTCCGCGTTATCGTACAATGAAGGGTTATCATGTACTCAGAAAAGCCGGCTGGTATACCCACGGTCTTCCGGTTGAGCTTGAAGTTGAAAAATCATTGGGTATAAACGGCAAGCCGGAAATAGAAAAGTACGGTATTGAGGATTTTATTAAAAAATGCAAGGACAGCGTTTTCACCTATCAGAGCGAATGGGAGGAAATGAGTGACCGTGTAGGCTTCTGGGCGGATATGGACAACCCCTATGTAACATATCACAATGATTATATAGAGTCCGTTTGGTGGGCACTGCGCCAGATATGGGATAAAGGACTTCTTTATAAAGGTCACAAAATTATGCCTTACTGTCCCAGATGCGGAACCTCTCTGTCAAGCCATGAGGTTGCACAGGGATACAAGGATGTCAAGGAAAACTCTGTTATTGTTAAATTTAAGGTTAAAGATAAAGAGGGCGAATATCTTCTTGCATGGACCACTACTCCGTGGACTTTGCCCGCAAATATTGCTCTCTGCGTTAATCCGTCCGAAACTTATGTCAAAGTAAAAGCTGAAGACGGTATATATATTCTTGCAAAGGCTTTGCTTAAATCAGTATTTAAAGAGCAAGAGGTTTCCGTTGTTGAAAGCTATACCGGCACCGAACTTTGCGGAACCGAATACGAGCCGCTTTACAGCTTTATAAAGCCGGATAAAAAAGCTCATTATGTTGTTGCTGACAACTATGTTACAATGGAAGACGGTACAGGTATTGTTCATATTGCACCTGCATTCGGTGAAGATGACTCCCGTGTGTGCAAGGAACAAGGCTTGCCGTTTATAAATCACGTTAATACACAAGGTAAATTTGTCGAAGCTACAGGAGAATGGAGCGGACTGTTTGTAAAGGACACCGACAAGCTGGTTATACGCGACCTTAAGGAACGCAACCAGTGCTTTGCCGTTATTCCGTTTGAACACAGCTACCCCTTCTGCTGGCGCTGTGATACGCCGCTGCTTTACTATGCATGCGACACATGGTTTATCGAAATGACAGCCGTACGCGATAAGCTTCTTAAAAATAACGAAACTGTAAACTGGCTGCCCGATAACATAAAACATGGACGTTTCGGCAACTTCCTTGAGAATATAATAGATTGGGGACTCTCACGCTCGCGCTACTGGGGTACTCCGCTGCCTATATGGGAGTGTTCCTGCGGACACAGACATGTTATCGGTTCTATCGCAGAACTTAAAGAACTTGGAATTAACTGCCCCGATGACATAGAACTTCATAAGCCATATGTCGATCAGGTTAAGCTTCGCTGCAGCAAGTGCGGAGGCGAAATGACACGTGTTCCGGAGGTTATTGACTGCTGGTTTGATTCAGGATCAATGCCTTTTGCTCAGTGGCACTATCCTTTTGAAAATAAAGAAATGTTTGATAATAACTTCCCCGCCGATTTTATAAGCGAGGCTGTTGACCAAACCCGCGGATGGTTCTATACCCTTATGGCCATCTCTACTTTGCTGTTCGACAAAGCGCCTTACAAAAATGTAATTGTATTAGGTCACGTCCAGGATGACAAAGGTATTAAAATGAGTAAGCACAAAGGCAACGTTATACTGCCAATGGATATTCTGAATGATCAGGGCAGCGACGCAGTACGCTGGTACTTCTATTCAAACTCGGCGCCCTGGCTGCCAAACCGGTTTTCTGCAAAGAACGTATCCGAATCACAGCGCAAATTCCTCGGAACACTTTGGAATACCTATGCTTTCTACGTTCTGTATGCTGATATTGACAGCTTTGATCCGACAAAGTATACCCTTGATACAAACAAACTTTCTGTTCTTGATAAATGGATTTTATCAAAGCTGAACGGAGTTATAGATACCGTTGACAAAAACCTCAGTGCTTATAAGATTACAGAGGCAACACGCGCAATAAGCGAATTTACCGATGAACTCAGCAACTGGTATGTTCGCCGCTGCCGCAGCCGTTTCTGGGCAAGTGAGCTTACCGAAGATAAAATCAGTGCATATATGACGCTTTATACCACTTTGGTTGAGTTTTCCAAGGTGTGTGCGCCGTTTATACCGTTTATGACAGAGCAGATTTATCAGAATCTTGTGCTGTCCGTTGACAAGACTGCTCCGGAAAGCATACATCTGTGTGATTTTCCTGCTGTACGCAGTGAATTTGACTTTAAGAAAATCGAAAATGACATGGATGCTATCCGCAAGGTGGTCATGCTCGGACGCGCTTGCAGAAACGAAGCTAATATTAAAAACCGTCAGCCGCTTTCAAAGCTGTTTGTTCAGTCAGCCGCTGAAATAAATGAAGCATACTGTGATATAATATTAGACGAGCTTAACATCAAAAATGTTGAATTTACCAATGATGCAAGCGGTTTTATTACCTATAACTTTAAACCGCAGATGCGTACTATGGGGCCAAAATACGGAAAGCTTATGCGTCCTATATTTGACGAAATAGCAAAAATGGACGGCAGCAAGGTTATGGCTCAGCTTAACAGCGGAGAACCGTTAAAACTTACAGTAGACGGCACAGACGTTGAAGTAGGCAAGGATGATGTCCTGATTGAAACCCTGCAGAAAGACGGATTTGTTTCCGGAAGCGATGCAGGCTTTACCGTTGTTCTTGACACTAATCTCACAGATGAACTTATCGAAGAAGGCTTTGTCAGAGAATTTATCAGTAAGGTTCAGACATTGCGTAAAGACAGCGGTTTTGAAGTAACGGATCATATTGACGTTAAATTCAGCGGCAGTGACAAGCTTGCCGATATAGTAAAGGCAAATGCTGATGAAATAAGAACACAGCTTCTGGCTGAATCGCTTGAGGCTGTTTCTTCCGTTCCCGAAAATTCAAAGGCATGGAATATTAACGGCGAAGCTGTTTCAATTTTAATTACAAAGCATATTATTTAATTTTTTAAGCACCGGTTATCCGGTGCTTATTTTTTGAAAAAAATTTAGATT
>CAJLFL010000132.1 GCA_905205855.1 uncultured Eubacteriales bacterium
AATAGCCGAGTTTTTTTAAAAAATTCGACTATTCGATTAATTAGATATTTATCATAAATTATCAAATTGTATTGTTCATTTTCCTGCGATCAACAGCTAAGTATGACCGTTTTTAAAAATGATGGATTTTTGCTTTATAAGATCGAAAACAATAGGCTTGAAAATTATTTTTCGTTTTCACGAAGCTGGCCCAAAGTCCCTCCCGGATGACGAAGCACATAATCTTGAGGAGTTAAATTGCATTTAGTCTGAAGAATAACCGAGAGTAGTTGCAAACAGATTGTTTCGGCTAAAATGGAGGTCCTGGGGGCACGGTTCAGGGGTCCTCCCTCGTTATCGGTATGAGCCGGGAGATGTACGTCCGAGTAGGTCGCCAACCACGAATCGGGATTCCCCGTCACGGCGATAAGCCTTCCGCCGTTATTGCGGATAGCTATTGCCGTACTTTTCATTTCGGCTGTTTCTCCGCTGTTAGATATGCAAATTACAACATCTCCCTTATTCAACTGACCGCACGAGCCGTGTACGGCCTCGGTACCGTGCAGAAAGTATGCCGGCGTTCCGGTAGAGGATATTAAGGAAGCTATATATCCGGCAATATGGGCGGGCTTACCGATTCCCGTTATATGAAGTCGGCCGCCATTGGCTTCGCTGTCACAAATCAACCGTGCCGCTTTTTCATATAACGAAATATCCGCACTGTCAATAAATTTTTCTGTTTCATCCTTTACGGCTTTTAAAAAAATATCTGTTTCTTTCATTTCATATCAACGCTCCTTCAAAATAATAGATCCTTTAAATCTTTGCTTATTGCTCCGTGTTTTTCCATCAATGCTTTTACTTCGTTAATTGTGGGCAGGCTCGGCTGCGCTCCGATCCGCGAAACCGTCAGCGCCGCCGTATAGTTTGAAAACATTAACGCATCCTTCGGCTTTAAACCGGCGCACACTGCTACGCAAAACGCTGCCACAAAGCTGTCTCCCGCCGCCGTCGGATCTGCCGCATTGATATCATCAACGCAGGGACTGTGAATAAATACATCCCTATTTTTCATAACAGCACCTGCACTGCCTAATGTGATCAATACATTTTCAATGCCCATTTTATTAATAATATCCGCCGCGGTCTCTGCTTCTTGTATGCTACCTATTTTTATACCCGTCATAAGCGCCGCTTCATGCTCATTAGGCGATATATATGCAAGGCACTTGAGCAACTCTTCCGGAATTTGTGTGAACGGAGCCGAATTGAGCATTACCGGAACATTTGCAGAATAAGCGTAACGCGCGACCTCACAATTTATTTCCATTGGTATTTCAAGCTGCAGGATAACCAGATCATACTTTGAAATCTCATTTTTCAAAAATGCGACATCTTCAACCTTTATTTTCATATTGGCTCCCGGAACTACGCAAATTCTGTTAACCGTATGTTCAGCTGCCGTTTCAAGCTGAACATTGCCCACCGCACTGGGCGCTTCATCCGTACGCATCACATATTTTACTGACACTCCGGACTCTTTCAGCGATTCAATCAAGTCCTTTCCGAAGCCGTCGTTTCCGACCTTGCCGACCATTGTGACCTCTGCACCCAACTTCGCCGCCTGCACCGCCTGATTTGCACCCTTTCCTCCGGGCGCGGTACTGAACGAATGACCTATTACCGTTTCTCCGCTTTGAGGAAACCGTTCGGTTCCGACAATTAAATCCATCACACAGCTTCCGACTACTAAAATGCGAGGTGTTGTTTTCATTTACAGCACTCCTTTCCGATCAATTCACATTATACCATAGTATTTACACTATTTTCTCGTACTTTTTAATTATTATATAGACAAATCTTTCGATTAATTGTATACTGATATATAACAACGAAAGGAGATGCTGCTTTGAAAGCTTTTCATGAAATACGTCGGTACCAATCCGGATTTAAGGTTTTTTACTGTAAATACAGAAACATGAGCTTTTCGACGCATTGGCACAGCGAGATTGAGCTGATATATGTGCGTGATGGCAAAGCTGCCATCACGATAGGTGAAACGGAATACGCAGCCGAAAGCGGAGATTTGTTAATCTGTGCGAGCGAGGACGTACATTACAGTGACTCCTACCTTATGGACAATCTTTTGGAATTTATTTTATTTGACCCAAAGGTGATTTCATTCGATTCTTACGATAACAGAACGAAAAGCTGTCTTTTATCTGCCGAACGTTTGAAATCAATCGGTCTTGACTCTTTAACCGAAAAAGTATTTGATACGGTCTCAGCGGAAATGAAATTGCAGCGATCCCGATACCGCGAAATTGTTCGGAATCTGATAGGAGTGCTTTGGTTTTCTTTGCAGCGCTTCTGCATAACCGGCACCGAAGCCCCTGTATGCGATCATTCCGCAGTCAAAGCGTCAGAACATATTAAAGAAGTTTTAAAATTTATTGACGAGAACTATTCGGAGGTTATCACATTAAAAGATGCCGCCCTTGTTTTAAATCTGAGTCCATGTTATTTTTCAACCCTGTTCAAAAAGTATACCGGAACTACCTTTCAGAATTACCTCGAATACATACGGATTGAAAAGGCTGCAAATATGCTTAACGGTAACCCCTCACTTCGCATTATAGACATTTCTTTTCAATGTGGGTACAATAATGTGCGAAGCTTTAACCGGGCATTTAAAAAAATCACCTCTGTCACTCCCACAGAATGGCGTAACAGCACATCTCTAGATCAAAAGCATGTTTTAATATCACGTTCCTATTCTTGCAATACCAATGTCGAAAACGATTCTGTTGTAGTTCAAAACAACCTAAAACCGCTTGCCGATTTGTAAGCAAACCCGTTTCCGTTCTTAATGTCCTTACTGCTTGATTTGGAGAAAGACTGCACATACAGACTTACAGGATACGTACCTATTGTTCAAAGATCACCTTCTTTCCGTTGGACACGATTTAGTGCATCGAAGTGGGAATATAGTTGGGATTATTGGAATTGCAGATTGATCCCGGGTTTAATGGCTTAATAACAGGAATTATGCCTTTTCAAAAGTTTTTTTATCTATGATCGCCGGATGGGTATCGGTAACGCAGTACACATCTTCCTCGCCGCGGTTCTTGGATTGCCTGAACGGTACAGTTGTGTTACGGTAGGTTTTCTGATATTTACTGTCACTGATATATTTCTCATTAGAGAGCATATATGAAATCTTGGTTAATTTCCATTTATCCTTGCCGTTTTTGGTTGGAATACCACGCCGAGACAGTTCCCGGGCAATCTCTTGGGTTAACATCACACCAAGGTACATTTCGAATATCCACCTTGTACCGTTTCATCTGACACCAGCAAATGTATATGGTCTAGACAAGCTTCTGCTTCTATTATCTCTACTATCTCTACTCCTTTCCATTCACATAGTTTTCTCAGTATTTGTCCTATGTCGGCTTTTATCTTTCCGTAGATTACTTGCCTTTAGTAGTTCTCTAAGACTTGAACAACCTTATTGCACTACCTTGGAGAATTTTTTGTTGTGTAAATTTTGACACTCACACGCATAGCGGGTGGTTATTTGGTTTGCACTTCGCGCAAACGTGTCTAAAGGCATAAACTCGGGGATAACATCTGAAGGGGATTTTGGTTTGTACCAAAATATGAGAGCCTTTTTATAGAGAATATAATACTATGCCTTAACCAAAGAAAAAAAGCCGATTTACTTCCCGTAAATCTTCTGTAATTCGCGGCGTTCTAATTCTTCCCATATCAATTCCTGCGACACCTTATATCTGCTGATGCCGTAGCCTGTTCTGTCGCGGATAATAATATTCTTCGGTAGCTGACTTAAAATCTTCTTGCTGAAGGTAGTGCCGCCAAAAAATGCGTCAAAGGAAACTACAGGCAGAACCACCCAATCGCTGTCGTCCGGCTTGTGCGCAAGATAATAGGCTACAAGATAGGATACCTTTTCTTGCAGATGCTCGGGAACGGCGGCGGAAATTTTATCAGATATATCCTTTGGAAGTTGCTCGGGATAAACCTTCAGCTCTCCCAATTCCAAAGTGTCGGCAATCATATCATCAAAACGTACAATCCACGCGCCTTTGGTATTCTCTGAAAAGATAGGGATTTGAAATTGAATTACCTTGTTTCGCCACTCGCGGTCAAATCCGTTTTTAATGCTTACTGCATTTTCGTGTGCAGATTTACTTGTTTTATCGGGGTTATTTAAAATATAATCTGCAACACCGTGAACATGTCGGTAAAACCAACCTTGTCCGTCCTTAGTCACAAGCTCGGGAAATTCACCGTGCAGCTCACGAAAATCACTTTTATACTGCCACTCTTCACGGGTGGCATTTTCTTTTTTATCGGGAATACTGCACCAAGCAGATAAAGCCTTGCGGGCACGGTCTGTATTCGGTTCTCTGCCGCCGTACATATAACCCCGTGCAATAATGCTGAAAATTCGCGGGAGTCCCTCAAAATCGAGAATTGTGGCAAAGGCAATCCTGCCCAGATATGAATAGTCCTGCTTATTTACCGATGAATATACAGGAACACCCGTATAAGATAAAAATTCCTCTTTTTCGTTAAGCACGGCTCTTCCCCTTTTTCAAAACATTCTCTTCAACATAATCGCAAAGCACATCCCACATAAATTTGCGGTTGCCGAGAGCAACGGCATACTGCACGGCATCACTCGGCTTTATCTTGTTTTCAATAAGTTCAAGGCAGGTACGAATCACAGCCTCTCGGAACGGCTCTGCGGGCGGCTTGTTAAGATAACCGTCTATCATAGCGTAAAGCTCCCTGCTGTCGCATTCGCGGTGAAGCTCTTTTCGCTTTTCGGATTTATTTTCATCATCAATATCGCAGATAAGATCGCCGAGCAGACGGTAACCTCCGTGACGGAAATCACAAAGCAAATCGAAATACCATCTGAAATCCGAATCAGGAAAATGTCGGTTCACAAAGTCGTACCGTTCCTCTTTTTCCATCAGGTGCCATTTTTCATTAATAATAGCCTCACGGATAATAGTAATATAATCTTCTTCTATATCCGCAAAAGCAGAATATAGCGACTCGGAATTATATTGCAGCTCTTGTCCGCGGCAATAAAGAATTCGCTCAATATCGGTTTGGCGCCGTCCGGTTTTTATGGGAGCTCTGCTCCTGCGGATGCGGTTAAGCGCTTCGTTATAATCGGAAATAAGACTGTCCATCCAAGAAAGTAATTCACGGTCAAGCGTATCCTTCCATTCCGGCATAACCGCAAAAGAAAACAATTCACTGTCAGTGATTGTTTTTGGCTTGATAGGTGCGGTGTTTTCTTTTAACTTGTGCGCGAGATACGGCATACGCTCAACATTAGATGTAACGCTGTCCCAATCGGTAGTTTCAATCAGTCCCTTCATTTTCTTTTTATTGGAAGGCTGATACCAAGCGGTAGACACATCCTTGTTTTCCTGCAGATTTTTGTATTTTAAAAATATACTTCTCTCTGTAGTACCGTTTCCTAAATACTCCGAAAGGTCAGGTTTTATCCCGCTTTTTGCCGAGTCGATTTCAAGACCTGTAAGAATAGCCAAGGTTTCCACTTCCCTGCGGCAGCGCTCACGCTCCTCGGCGGTAGAGTTTTCATTATAAGCGATAATACTCCTGTCGAGTGCGGTGTTGGAAATCTGACCGATAC
>CAJLFL010000133.1 GCA_905205855.1 uncultured Eubacteriales bacterium
TATCCTCTACTTCATCAATGTGCGTTAGAATTTTTTTTTCATAGCTCAAATATTCTCTGCCGTCGGGAGTGACAATCAGGCCCTTTGCGATACGGTCAAATATGGTAATTCCGAGGGAATCTTCAAGCTCTTTGATTGCACGGCTAAGGTTCGGCTGATTCATATATAATACTTCTGCTGCTTTGCTTATAGAGCAGGCGTTTGCAACCTCAACAGCGTATTTCAGATGCAGTATGTTCATCAATAAAAAACCCCCTCGGTTTTTCTATTATTTAATTGTAGCATATTTTTTTTATATAGTCAATCAGAGAAATGCCGTATATGTAAATTTTATCCGAAAAAGGTTAAAAGTTAAAATAATGGTGATTTTTTGATTACAAAGCTTGTAAAAGTCGATTTGCGTCCGATGAGGTCGGAGAGTTTTTAAAAAATTTAGAATATTCATATTGATTTTATCTTTGGTGTGCGTTATAATAAATATACATAAAAAACAGTTTGAAAAACTTAATATAGCGAAAGAAGAAATCTGCTGTTCAAAACCGTTGGTTTGATTTCCTATTTCGGCTGAATTACAATAAGGAGGAACTATGAGAAAGAAAGCTTTTATATTAGCATTGTGCCTGATTGCAGGTTCTTGTATGGCGGCAGGCTCTGCGTATGCAGAAAATACAACGGTTGTTGTCGGAAACAAGCTTGAGCTAAATTCTGAGTCGCAGCCGATAATAAAGGAGGACAGACTGATGCTTCCGCTGCGTGCCGTGGCTGAGGCGCTGGATGCAACAATTTATTGGTTTAATGATGAAAAACGTATTCAGATTGTACGTTATGACACCCTGCTCTCACTTCAGATAGGAAACAGTATGATGGGACGCTATAAAATTACGGATGGTTCTCCGGTGTTGGAGGAAACTATAACAATGGATGTGGCGGCAACGATTCATAATGACAGAACATATGTGCCGGTACGTGCAATATCCGAAGCGTTTTCGGCTTCAATACAGTGGGACAATCCAAATCGTACAGCTACTATTATTCAGAGTAACAGAACGGAAAACTTTGTTCAGGTAAGGGATATTTCGGGACTTGGCGAAAAGACTCTGTGCTCTGCATACGGAGTTATATGCAGAGATAATGAAAGCGGAATTTATTATTTGCGGTCGCTGCAAAAGAATGGCGCTGGTGAGTATGATAAGGTTTATTTCTGCACACCGATGAACACCTCTATGTCAGAGAATACTTCATATGCTGAATATATTTCACAGTATTGGCTTGAACAGTTCGGCACGGAAAATCCGTCAGGAACAGTAGTTAAATTTTCCGGAATAACAGGTAAGCCGGATGCTGATACAGATCAGATTTATCTTGTTGTGAATAAGACTACTACGGGTATGCGTTCACTTGGACAGTACGAAGCTTATATGAACTCGCTCGGAATGAGCTATGAACCGTTTGAAACGATAATAAATTATTAAGAAATAAATAGAAAATTAAAAACCGCTGCAGCACATCAGTGTTACAGCGGTTTTTTTGATATTTAGGCTTATTTACCCATCATCTTTGCAACTTCGTCAGCAAAGTTTTCTTCTTTCTTTTCAAGTCCTTCGCCCTTCTCAAGACGTGCAAACTTTACAACATTGATGTCTGTTCCGAGTTCCTTTGCAACATTTGCAATATATTTTGCTACGGATATATCCTGATCCTTTACGAAAGGCTGGTCAAGAAGGCATACGTCTTTAAAGAACTTCTTGATTCTTCCGAGAACCATTTTCTCAACAATAGCTTCGGGCTTACCTTCGTTAAGAGCCTGAATTTTAAGAATTTCTTTCTCATGCTCAACAACATCTGCAGGAACCTCGTCCTCACGTACGTATTGAGGAGAAACAGCTGCAATCTGCATTGCAACATCCTTTGCCATAGCCTTGAATGCATCATCATTTGCCTTAGAAGCGTCTGCAACCTCAAAGTTAACCAGTACACCGATACGACCGCCGGCATGAATATATGCCTGATTGATTCCTTCAAAACGCTCAAAACGGCGAATGTTCATATTCTCACCGATTGTAGCGATTTTTTCTGTCAAAGCTTCTCCTACAGTCTGAGTATCATTTATCTTTAATTCTTTAAGAGCCTCAACATCAGCGGGGTTCTGCTTAGCTATAACCTCTGCAACGGAGTGAACGAAGTTCTGGAAGTCAGCGTTCTTTGCAACAAAGTCGGTTTCTGAATTTACTTCAACAGCAACCGCTACATTGCAGCAATCAAATACAACTGCCTCAACCATACCTTCAGAGGCAATTCTGCCTGCCTTTTTAGCAGCAGTAGCAAGTCCCTTTTCTCTAAGGAACTCAATAGCCTTGTCCATATCGCCGTCTGTTTCCGTCAGAGCCTTTTTGCAGTCCATCATACCGCAGTTTGTCATTTCTCTCAGCTTTTTTACATCTTGTGCTGTAAATGCCATAATAATCTATCCTTTCCGTGTTTATCTGTGCCGCATTACTGCGGCACAATACACTTATAATATTAGTCGTCCAATATATCCAGATTTACGTCAGCTTCTTTGGCTGTATCTTCGGCGGGAGTATTCTGCTCACCCTGGTTGCCTTCGATAATAGCGTTTCCGATGGTGGAAACAATAAGCTTTACGGCGCGGATTGCGTCGTCATTTCCGGGGATAGGATAATCAGCTTCCTCCGGATCGCAGTTGGTATCAACAATAGCGATAACAGGAATACCAAGCTTGTGTGCCTCTGCAATAGCGTTCTTTTCTTTTCTGGGATCAACAACAAATAATGCGGAGGGAAGCTCTTTCATTTCTTTGATACCACCCAGGAACTTTTCAAGACGCTCATGCTCAAGGTTCAGCTTAATAACTTCCTTTTTGGGAAGAAGATCCATTGTTCCGTCCTCAGCCATTTTTTCAAGCTGATAAAGACGCTCAATTCTCTTTTTGATTGTTTTGAAGTTGGTCAGCATACCGCCGAGCCATCTTGCGTTTACAAAGTACATACCGGTTCTTTCAGCTTCCTCGCGGATAGCATCCTGAGCCTGCTTCTTTGTGCCTACAAAGAGGATACTGCCGCCCTCTGCTGCAATATCACGTACAAAATAGTACGCCTCCTCAATTTTTTTAACGGTTTTCTGAAGATCAATGATATAGATACCATTTCTCTCTGTGAAAATGTACTCAGCCATTTTAGGATTCCAACGGCGAGTCTGGTGTCCGAAGTGAACACCTGCTTCAAGCAACTGCTTCATTTGAATAACGCCCATGATTTAACACCTCCATAGTTTTTCCTCCGCTCGGGTCTGCTTGTCCTGAAACCGTCATGGGTGTGCGGCACTTTCGGACAATCGCCGGGCGTGTGTATTTGTTTTTACGTAAGGGTTTGCCCAAACGCCATAATATTATATCACAAACTAGATATCATTGCAAGCTTTTTTTAAAAAATCAGACCAATAATTCTGTATAATCTTTAATGACCCTTGTTACGCCATCGGCACTTTTAAGAATATCGGCAGAGGCAGAGGAGGCAACTGCAATAATTTCTCCGGCTTTTGCGGCATGTGCGGCGCGTATGCCTGACAGCGCATCCTCAAATACAGCGCAGCTGCCTGACGGCAGCCCAAGACGTTTGGCGGCAATAATATATATGTCGGGCGCCGGCTTTCCGGGATAGCTCCCGTCATCATATACACATAAATCTTTTTTAAACCACCGTTCAAGACCGAAGTGTTCAAAATAAAAATCTAAGTTCTCTTTATTGGACGAAGTTGCAATATTGCATGGAATTCCCTGACCTTTTAAGAAATCAAGATATTCGGCGGCTCCGGGTGCGAGATGAAGGCTGTCCGGATCCGCAAGGCACATACGGCGGTAGTATGCTTCCTTTTCGTCGCCCATTGATGTTACTTCATATGATGAGGGCGTTCTGTCGAGCAGGAATGTAAGAATAAGCTCATTGTTGCGTCCGAGCATAGAGGCCTGAAATTCTTCTTCTGTTACCGGACGTCCCATAAGGGTACATCCGTAAGCTTTCCATGCCTCCTTGTGCTTATCGGTATCATAGAACAAGGTACCGTTAAAATCAAATAATGCGGCTTTCATGCAGACGCCTCCTTAATTCTTTTAATTATATATTTAATGTAAAAAACGCACCGACCGCAATCCGTGCGGAAGATGCGAGATTATGCAGACAATATGTTTTATATGTGAAAGCCATGCTTGGTTTAGGCTTTGCGAACCATAAAAAGAGCTGTAAAACAATTTCTACAGCTCTCTTTTGCATATAAAATTTTATTTGTCAAGACCGTAACGTTTCTTGAACTTGTCAACTCTGCCGCCGGTGTCAACCAGTTTCTGTTTGCCGGTATAGAAAGGATGGCAAGCTGAGCAAATTTCGATACGGATGTCCTCTTTGGTAGAACCTGTTTCGATTATATTGCCGCACGCACATTTAATGGTGGTCTGCTTGTAATCGGGATGAATACCCTGTTTCATTGTGTTTCACCTCTTTCAATCTATAGGGTGGATGTGTGCGGGCACGCCCCGCAGCACGAACAATGGTCATTATAACACATTGTTTTATAAAAAGCAACCCTTTTTTTTAAAATTTTAGTCACCAAGACACATATTTATTCCTCTTGCAGTCTGAATCCAATAGCTGTTTTCCTCAACCGCCTTGTTTTTGCCTATAACGTTTTCGAGAGAATTATAGCTAAGCTCAGAACCGTTAAGAACAACCATGTTGCCGAATTTGCCCTGCATAAGAAGCTCAACCGCATATGTTCCGTAACGTGTAGAGAGAATTCTGTCATTAGCCGTCGGAGAACCGCCGCGCTGAACGTGGCCCAAAATTGTTGCACGGCTTTCAAGACCTGTAAGACGCTCAAGCTGCTCGGATACGATCTCGCCGATTCCGCCGAGACGGATAGGATCAGGACTGTCAGCTACAACCTTTGCAACCTTAACTTCGCCGTTTAAAGGCTTTGCGCCTTCTGCAACAACAACAAGAGCAAAGTTCTTGCCGCGTGCACGATTAGCTTTTATTGCGTCTGCAACTTTATTTATATCATACGGGATTTCAGGAATCAGAGCGGCATCGCATCCGCCGGCAATAGCGGAAGCTATTCCGATAAATCCTGCATAACGTCCCATAACCTCAACAACAATAACACGGCTGTGTGATTCAGCGGTTGTACGCAGACGGTCAATAGACTCGGTTGCGGTAGCAACAGCGGTATCAAAACCGAATGTAGTGTCGGTAGAAGCAAGGTCATTGTCTATTGTTTTGGGAACACCGATAACTTTAACGCCCTTTCTTGCAAAGTCACGGCCGCTGGTCAATGTGCCGTCGCCGCCGATAACAACAAGTGCGTCAATGCCGGCTTTTTTAAGATTTTCAACACCGACATCCGAAACATCTCCATGACATTCATTGCCCTGTGCGTCAATATAATTATAATCGAAAAGATTATCCTTATTTGAACTGTAAAGCATTGTACCACCTTTTGAAATGCTTCCGGATACAGTATTAAGGTCAAGCTTTACAAACTCATCTCCGCCGAGATAAAGTCCGCGGTATCCGTGTTTGATACCCATAACCTCAAGACCATATTTCTGAATAGCGGTTTTAGTAACCGCGCGGATAACCGCATTAAGTCCGGGGCAATC
>CAJLFL010000134.1 GCA_905205855.1 uncultured Eubacteriales bacterium
TGTTCAAACTCGTTTTGAATGAAAATATGCCGGAATGTAACACATCTATTGTAAAACTACAACATTTTTATGCGATATTAGAAAATTTGATTGACAAAAAGGCTGTTTTGATGTATTATTATAAGGAAAACTTAATATATGGGCAAACTATCCGAAAGGGTAGGACGCAAAGCCGTGAGTCTAAGATATTTTTATTATGATTGTCTGGTTGCATATTTTTAGGAGGTTCTGATATGAAAAAAGTATTAGTGCTCCTGCTTGCAACCGCAATGTTGTTTACCGGAACGGTTGCATTTGCAAGCAACGGAGTAAACGGTGAGGAGGCAGTTCAGGCTGCTTTCGGCAAAGGCTACGGCAGAGGGGACAACGCTGCTGAGAGTAAACAGGCAAGCAGTGTTGACAGAAACATCCCGCGCGGTTATGCGGCGTTCTTCCTGCAGCTTGATGGTTTGCAGATGGATACGAGCGGAAATATTTCCGGTCGTCCGAGTGCTTTATTTACAGACATAATTGCAACTGCAGAGCTTTCAAACAAGAACAGAAAGTACAGCTATACTGTTGTAATAGGCAACGGTGTAACAGAGAGTGACGTTCTTGCTGAAGTGAAAAATCCGCCGTCTGATGACACGGCATTTGATGCAGCGCGCGGTCAGCTGATGCACAAAGGATATATTCGTTCCGATAAGGGCGAGGTTATTCCGTGGGCTAAGCTGAACTCTAAAAACTATGGTATTGATTGGTATGTCTTTAAGCATGAGTCGGACGGTTGGCATATTGACGGTCGTATTATTGATTTATCGACAAATGATATTATTGATATAGTAATACCTGATGATCCAAAGGATATTCCGGATGACGCATATAAAGACGACGACCAAAAAGATGATAAGGATACCGGCAAAGAGGATGATACGCCGGCTGCAGATACTTCATATAACCTTGACGGCGCGACATTTGCGTATATATTCGGATATGAACCTGTTATAAATCGCGTACTTGATGAAGACGGCAGTCTGATAAGCGCCGATGCTGAAGTGTTTATGGGCATGGATGATAATGTTACCGTAGAGCAGGTAAGTGCAATGCTTATACGTTTGCTTGATCAGGAAAACTTCACAAAAGGTCAGAAATATAAGGTTGCTCCATCGGTTGAGCCTTATCGCAGAGCTTGGTTTGCAAGAGGGCTTGCGTATCAGTGCAGCGTAGGGGGATTGGATTCTGATGGCAGTATTCCGCTTGGTGATGTAAGCCGCGGATTGGTGGCAAAGCTTGTATCTCACGCGCTTAATCTGAATCTTACCGATGACGTACCCTTTGCAGATGTTGAAGGCAATGAGTATGAAGAAGATATTAAAAAGGTTTATACTTACGGATATATGAAAGGCGTAAGTAAAGATTCGTTTGCTCCTGACGACATTATGACAAGAGCTGAGTTTTGCCAGCTGTTTAATAACATAATCGGCCGTGATAAAATGGGCTTGACTGCGTTGGATAAAGACGGAAATAAATACGAAATCACTGCTGCTGATTATTCATTTGTGGATATGTCGCCGAGCCATTGGGCGTATGAAACATGTCTGAAGGCAACAAGCGCGTATGATGATAATGGGTATGTCAGCATAACTAAAAGACAGGAAAATATAAGAAACAAGCTTGACGACTACGACAGCCAGCTGTTGTATTAGACGTGTGCTGCTGCCCCGATTTCGGATTGGGGCAGTTTTTGTTTTTGACAATGTAAATCATTGCCAGAGTTTCGGAGGGAATTATGAGTATAGACAGCAAAAGCAAACTGATAAGAATATTATCTGTTGCCGGCGACGTGACAACAGTGTTTTTAAGTGTGATATTATCATTCAGAATATCCGGAGTTTATACGGATATATGCAATGTGACGGTCGGGTACGGTCTTGCTTTTGTTATTGCAGTTGTATTCAGCTATATAATGCTTGACTTGTATTCACTAAAGGCGGAAAATATCTATAATGCTCTTATATCTGCCGGAATATCGGTGCTTATTGCGTATTTCTGTGTATATGTTTTAAGCCGTATTGTAAGGGTACAGCAGCTTCCGATAACATTCTGGTCGTACTTGCTTGCGATATTGATGCCGACAGAGCTTGTGTGGAGAATGATTGTTGCCTTTGCAAAGAAAAAGACAGGGCAAAAGCGGTCGCTGCTGATAATCGAAAATATGAAAAATACAAGCCGTCTGGCAAGAAAACTGAAATACGCTTCAAATGAGGAAAACCGTTCGTGGTATCACATGCTTGACGAAACGGATGATGATGAAATGCAAACGCTTCTCAATAAAATGCTGCCTAAGTTTGATGCAGTATTTATTTCATCACATATAAGTAATAAGGTCGCCGTGAAAATCCTGTTCAAAGCTCTGACAATCGGAAAAGAGGCAAATATTCTTGCTGATGTTGACGGGGTTACTACTCTCAAAGGCAGAATATATCAGATAGATGATACACCTGCTATCGTAAAAAAGGGGATTCATCTGACAAGGTTTCAAAAAACAGTTAAACGAAGTTTTGATATTTTAATAGCACTCATAGGGAGCATAGTAACGCTGCCTGTGATTCTGATTTGTGCCGCGGCAATAAAACTTGATTCAAAAGGTCCTGTGTTTTATAAGCAGGAAAGATATACTATAAATAAAAAAGTGTTTAATGTTTATAAGCTGCGTACAATGTTTATGGACGCCGAAAAAAACGGTGCACAGTTTGCAACTGAAAACGATCCTCGTATCACGCGCGTCGGCAGAGTGCTGCGTGCACTGCGGCTTGACGAGCTTCCGCAAATATATAATATACTTGCAGGCTCAATGTCGGTGGTTGGGCCAAGACCGGAGCGTCCTGTTTTTGCCGATGAATTTTCAAAGGCAATAGCAAGCTATGATATGCATTACTGCCTTAAAGCAGGACTTACAGGGTATGCACAGGTTTACGGAAAGTATAATACAAGAGTGTCGGATAAAATCCTTATGGATATTACATACGGAACGACATATTCTTTGCTGCTTGATGTAAAGCTCATACTGCTTACCATAAAGATTATGTTTATGAAATCCGCAACGCAGGGTGTTGATGAGGAATATGATGCAAATTTGTCAGCGCCGGACAAAGAAACCGGACGCAGGGCGTCTTCAAAACGATTTATGGAATATATAAAAGACATAGACCAAAGTAAAGAGGAAAAGAACAATGAAAAAAATATCCGTGATTATTCCGGCGTATAATTGTGAAAAGTATATCGAAAGATGTATAGAATCTCTTTTGGCGCAAAGCGGAGCAGAATTGGAAATCATAGCCGTAAACGACGGCTCAGCAGATAATACTCTGCAAAGACTTTTGAAGTACCGCGATAAAATAGTGATTAGAAGTATTAAAAATTCCGGTGCCGCAAGTGCAAGAAACACAGGCTTGGACTGTGCACACGGCGAATTTGTGATGTTTCTTGATGCTGACGATTATCTTGCCGATGACGCAATAAAACGTCTTGTTGATGCACAGAGTGAAAATGATGCGGATATTGTACGTTTCAGGTATGAATGTGTTTATACGGATGGCAGTGTTTTTGTCCCTGACAGTCAGATACACGCTGATGCCTTTGTAAACAAAAACGAGTTTAAAGAAAAAGTATATCCGCTGTTCTTCAAAGGCATATATCTTAACAGTGTGTGTATGGCTATGTATAGGCACGGTATTATAAAAGATATACGCTTTAAAACAGAACTTGTTACGGCAGAGGATGCGGTATTTTCTGCAGCAGCGTATACCGCTGCAAAGTCGGTTCGGTTTATCCCGGATATTATCTATGAGTATTATCAGTCAAATGAAGGTTTGACCGGCAGAGGAATATCGGTTTTAAGAAAGTACCGCGATAATTTTGCATTTGCAGCGGCAACTGCGGGACATCTAAAAAGCTGGGGGATGAATACTCCTTTTAACTATATAAGAGTTTACTTTCGTCCGATAATTGTTACCTTTGATAAAATCGGAAGACTCTGCAAAAAAAGAGGCAAGGAAGTGCAGAAGTGAGGAAGCATAAAATAATAATTACCGCAATATGTATTATTGCAGTTTTTGCTTGTGCTCTTGCAGTATATGCAATATGCGAGGGCAGACGTGTGGTGAATACATCATATACATTTGAATCGGATAGAGTGCCGGAGCAGTTTGACGGATTTAAAATTGCACTTATAACTGATTTCCATAATTGTAATAATTATGCTGAGGTTGCCGAAAAGGTGTACAATACTTCCCCGGATATAATATGTATTGCAGGCGACCTTGTAAGCATGAATACTTCAGATTATTCCAATACAAAAAACCTAATAGGAAGACTTATGAATATTGCACAGGTATATTATTCGTACGGAAATCATGAGTATTATAATGCCACCTATCACGAATGTGACGAGCCTCCGGTCAAAGAGGAACTGGAGGGGAGCGGCGTTATATTTCTAAACAATTCCATAAGAACAATAAAAAAAGGCGGAGCTATGATAAATCTGATAGGCTATGGGGATTCAATACACGCGGACGGGGACGGCGCTTTTTGGCAGCATGCAGAGCCTTTTATGAATGAAATCAGTCAGAGCATTGATAAAAACGTATTGTCCGTTTTGCTGCTGCATCGTGCACAGTATTTTGACGAGGTGGCGCAGTATCCTTTTGATCTTGTCCTCGGCGGACATATGCACGGAGGACAGGTAGGCATAAAACCGATACAAAGCCTCATACTTAAAAAGCATGTTTTGACGGATAAATATTCAAAAGGAGCATATTTTGAAAACGGACATGAGCTGATTATAAGTTCGGGCTGCACCAATAATGACGGAATAAGGATTTTTAATCCTCCCGAAGTCGTAAGTATAGTGTTAAAGAGGGCAGAGCAGTGAAATATAACTGGAAGAACAACAAAAAATTTGCGTTTACCATAGTTGATGATACAGACGGTGCATATGTTGAAAATATAAAGCCGGTATATGACTGCCTTTACCGCAGCGGAATCATCACAACAAAAACAGTGTGGCTGCGTGCGGCACGCGACTATTTCTTGGGTGACAGTCTTGAAAACGGCGAATACTTGGAGTATGTACTGGAACTGCAGAGGAGAGGCTTTGAAATTGCACTGCATGATATAGGCTCCGGAGTTTTTACGCGCAGTGAAATTCTCGCGGCGCTTAGCGAGTTTAAAGATTATTTCGGCAATTATCCCAAAATGCAGATAAATCACGGTGATAACCAAAGCAGCATGTACTGGTGCGGCAAGCGTTTTTCTGCTCCTGTGGCAATGATGTATGATTTTTATAAAAAGAAGAAGGGTGCATATGTCCAATCAGAGGGCGACCTGCCTGAAAGCGTGTCTTTTTGGGGTGATGAGTGCAAAAAGCATATTAAATATATCAGAAATCGCGTATACGGAGAGCTTAATCTGTTAAAACGCGATAAGCACACTCCTTACCGGGAAAAAGAAAAGGATTTGTATTCAAATTATTGGTTCAGTTCAAGCGATGCAATGACAGCGGATATGTTTGTAAAGCTTTTGTCAAAGGATAATATTGACAGGCTTGAACGTGAAAACGGCTGTGCAATTATATATACGCATTTTGGATATGGTTTTGTTGATAAGAATAAT
>CAJLFL010000135.1 GCA_905205855.1 uncultured Eubacteriales bacterium
ATAGAAACAATAAAGAGCAGACTTAAATCGCCGGAAAGTATAATAGATAAGGTAAACAGAAAAAAGCTGCCTATGACAGTTGAGAGTATAGAAAAAAACATAAACGATATAGCAGGCATAAGGGTTATATGTTCGTTTCAGTCTGATATTTATATGCTTGCGGAAGCGTTTTTAAAACAGGATGACATAACTCTTGTAGAAAAAAAGGATTACATACAGGCGCCGAAAAGCAACGGTTACAGAAGCTTACATCTGATAGTGGAAATTCCAATTTTTTTAAGAGATGAAAAAAGAATTATGAAGGTTGAGGTGCAGTTCAGAACGATATCAATGGATTGGTGGGCAAGTCTGGAGCATAAAATTTGTTATAAAAAAGATGTTGCGGATTATGAAAACGTACGTCGTGATCTGCGTGAATGTGCCGATATAGGAGCAAGCCTTGATGAACGTATGGAGTCAATACGCCAAAGAGTTGAAAGGGGAAGAATTGAATCGTGAACTAAGAGGCAGCCGAGATATCAAAATCACTACTCCTCACAGTTTTATTTTATTGATATTTTTTTCAGCTTTTGCCTTCGTGCCTTCCAATCCGGCATAATTTTTGACAGTTCGATGTAAAACCTGTCCGAATGATTCGGTATCAAAAAATGCGTAAACTCGTGTGCCGCAACATATTCAATACATTCAGGAGGTGCATACATGAGGTTGGTATTAAAAGTTAAGATGCCCTTTTTGGTGTGGCAGCTTCCCCATTGTGATACCATGCGTCTGAATTTGATTATTGGTCGTTTTATGCCTGATTTCATGAAATGCGGATATAGCTTTTCGCATATTGCAAGTATAATGTCACAGACTTCGTTTTCAGAAAAGTATTGTGTTTGAGGCAGAGCCTTGATGCTTGCATATTTGTCGAGCGCTCTGAATATAAAATCTGCTTTGGAGTTCATAAAATCATCAATAATTTTTTGCGGAACATTTTTGTTTGCAGAAACATTGACTGTTCCGTCAGATTTTATTCTCAGATTGATATTTTTAACTTTTTTGTATTGCAGATTATATTTAATCGTTCTGTCTTTTAGGTTAATTTCTTTTATCATATTTTTAATTATCTCCGTTTTGTGGTAACAGGCAGATGTTTGGTCTAATCAAATAAAGCGGATAAGGTGTTGTTTTCGTAAGAGTCAAAGCACATAAGTATTTGTTCCTTTGTTGTTTTTTCAACCGCAAGGTTATCCGGCAGAGAGGCTCTGTCAAAAAGTCTTGTTTCGGTTGTTTCTATATTGTCTTTAAATTCACCGCTTTCGTATTTGCAAAGCATAAAAATCTTTACCACGCCATAGGCATAATTTGTTACATTGTGTTTGCGCCAGTCGTGGACGGCAATGATTCTTTCGGCGCGGACATTAAATCCGGTTTCCTCAAAAACCTCCTTCTCGGTATTGGAGGCAACGGATTGATCGGTATCACACCAGCCGCCCGGCAGCGACCATGTGCCGTTATTCTCATGCACAAGCAGTATTTTGCCGTCAATAAAAACAGCGGCTCTGGTATCAACTTTCGGCGTTTGATAACCTGTTTCGCTGCAGAACAGATCATAAATTTTATTGACGGGAATATCTGTTTTTTCAGACATCATTTCCGCAGAAATTTTTCTTAATTCTTCATATCTTTCACGGTCATATTTGTCTTTTCCGTACTGAAGCCCTGCCTGTGCTATACTCTGTATATGTATTGCAAATTCAAGCCATTTGTCATTCATTTTCTCAACCTCCGGGCGGTGTGCCGCAACAATTATAACAATTATAATAATTATTATATCATAAAACTGCGGTAAAAGCAATCAATGGGAGCAGAGCAGAAATAAAAAATTGGATGTAAAACACTTATTTTTCTGCGCTTCTGAATTTTTTGCAGCTCTTTCTTATATTTTTATAGAATAAATAAAAATATTGTAGTAAAATATTAGATGTTTTCTCTTGAATAATAAAAGTTGCTATGTTATAATGAGTGTAAATTTATATTTAGGGAAGGATTAATATTATGAAAAAACTCGGATTACAGCTTTATACAATCAGAGATTTTATGACAACCGAGGAGGACATACGTGAAAGCTTTGCAAAGATAAAAGCGGCAGGATATGATCAGGCACAGACAGCAGGATGTGCAATTCCTTATGCTGATTTCGGAAGACTTGCAAAGGAATACGGAATCGAAATTGTCGGAACGCACGATAATTTTGATATGATGGTAAATGATTTTGAGCAGTCGCTTGAAAATCACAAGCTGCTCGGTACAACAAATATGGGTATCGGCGGCTTTTGGTTTAATACCACAGACGAGATAAAGGAATTTATAGAAAAAGCGAATGTTGTTGCGGAAAAGGCAGCAAAAAACGATATGAAGTTTACATACCACAATCACAGTCATGAGTTTATTAGACTTGAAAACGGCAAAACTGCTATGGAAATGCTGGTTGAGGGACTGGACAGCAAAAATGCAACTTTTGTTCTTGATACATACTGGGTACAGCACGGCGGAGCCGATCCGCGTCAGTGGATAGAGAAGCTTGCCGGAAGAATTGATATTCTTCATCTGAAGGATATGTGCCGCGTTAAGGCGGATCATGACGTTCAGCAAATTACGGAAATCGGCAGCGGAAATATGAACTGGGACGGCATAATTGAAAGCGCTGAAAAGTCAGGCGTAAAGTATTATGTTGTGGAGCAGGACAGAAACTGGAATCCGAATTGCTTTGCTGCAATTAAAAAGAGCGCGGAGTACCTACGCAAATACATGGATTGATAAAAATCGAAACAGGCATGGATATTAGGTTCTGTGCTTGTTTTAATACAGGGCAGAGTTGTCGGGGAAAGATGTGTGCAGCAAGCTGCGGGGAGGATTATTATGCAAACTGATGCGGAATCAATAAGGGAGTATTTTACAGGGTATCTGGATGTTGTGCAGAATAACGGGTACAGCTTTCTTTATCGTTTCGGAAAAGCACAAAGAGAGTTTTATGAAAAGGAAGGTGGCTATTTCGGGGCGCAAAGCAGATATTCTGCGGGAATTAAGCTTTCCGCACTGAAATGCACGGATGTGTCATTTGAGATAAACTGCATAAGCAGCGATAAAGAACTATATTCTGTAGGTGTCATTCATAATGGTACAGAGGAAAACTATATGTTCAGCAAAGGCGAAAGCAGTATTGAACTGATATTTGACAGTGAGGAAGTGACTGTATATTTTCCGTATGATGCCGAAATAGGGATAAAAAACATAAAAATTAATGGCATACCCGGTAAAACAGGAAAAAATATTTTGTCATTTGGTGATTCCATAACCCAGGGATATATGCTGACGGAATCTGCGGCGGCATATCCGTCAGAGCTTGGACGCCGGTTTGATGCGGATGTATACAACTTTGGAATAGGCGGATATTTTATTCGCAGCGGAATACTTAATGAGCTTGACTGTCTGCCGCAGCCTTATATGGTCACATTTGCTTATGGAACAAATGACTGGCATTTTGAAAATGACTATACAAGGGATTTGCCCGAAATATTTTTAAGACTCCATGAAAAATACGATAATATACCTGTTTTTGTTATTCTTCCGATAGCAAGAAAAAGTGAAAAAACTGAGATAACAAAGCTTGGAACCTTAGCACAGGTAAGAGAAGTAATCGCGGCAGAGGCAGAAAAGTATGATAATTTTTATGTGCTGAATTGCGGCGGAAAAATAAATCCGGATAATGACTTGTATACCGATGGTATACATCCGAATAACAGCGGTATGCGTAAATTAGGCAAATACCTGACGGATGAAATTAAAATAAATTTATAATGAGGAAAAAGCAGATGGGCAGTATAAATGTAAAAATGCTTGACGGTGAATACTGGTGGTTCGGGCATGTTATACGCGGACATGAAATGCCGTACAATGCCGAAACCGATACGGAATTTGATTTATATGGGGGCGGCTTTGATTCCGATCAGTTTTCGCCTCTGTTTTTGTCGAGCAAGGGAAGATATATATGGAGTGACAAATACTTCAAGGGAAGTATTTGCGACGGTGAAATTCGTGCAGAGGGCAGCAGAGAATTTGATTTGTGCGAGGGAAACGGAAATCTAAAAGGCGCTTATCTTGCCGCTATGAAAAAGCATTTCCCGTTCAGCGGTAAAATGCCCGATGAACTGTTCTGGCGCGCACCTCAGTATAATACATGGATTGAGCTTAAAACAAATCAGACAACGGACGGAATACTTAAATATGCACAGTCAATTATAGATAACGGAATGAAACCGGGTGTGCTTATGATTGACGAGGGGTGGCAGCAGGAGTACGGAGTATTTGAGTTTAACAAGAGCAAAATAGATGATCCGAAAGCACTTATAGCTAAGCTTCATGAAATGGGATTTAAGGTGATGTTGTGGGTTACCCCGCTCGTTTCGGCTGCCGGTGACAGATTTAAGGAACTGCGCGATCAAAATCTGCTTATAATGGATAATGAAAATAACCCTGCAATACGCTCGTGGTGGTGCGGATACAGTGCTGTTATAGATTTCTCAAATCCAAAAGCTGTGGAATGGTATAATTCTCAGCTTAAAAGTCTGATGGAAAGATATGATGTTGACGGTTTTAAATTTGATGCCGGTGACGCTTATTTTTACAGAAATGATGATATAATATACGGTGACTGTGATTCAAGAGAACAGACATCAAACTTTAATAAAATAGGCGAAAATTATGCGTTTAACGAATATCGTGCGGCGTGGAACTTCGGCGGCAGAGGTATTGTTACACGCTTACAGGATAAAAGGCACAGTTGGGATGATTACGGTATTGATATGCTGATACCGCACACTGTTCTGCAGGGCTTGTGCGGATACGCATATTGCTGTCCGGATATGGTCGGCGGAGGTATGGACGGCAGCTTTGTCGATAAGGGAATCGACGGTGAGTTGTGTGTACGTTGGGCGCAGACAAATGCTCTTATGGGAATGATGCAGATTTCCATTTCGCCGTGGAGAGTTTTGAACAAAGAGAATTCAGAGCTTGTAAAGAAAGCAATAGAGCTTCATGAGGAATATTCGGGCGTATTTTATTCACTGGCAAAACACGCTTCAAAAACCGGAGAACCGATAGTAAGACACATGGCGTATGAATTTCCGGATGAAGGCTTTGAAACAGAGAACACACAGTTTATGCTTGGCAGCGATATTCTTGCGGCACCGGTAATAGAAAAGGGAGCGGAAAGCAGAGAGGTGCGCCTGCCGCTCGGAAAATGGCTTGCATCGGACGGAAAGCTTTATGATGGGGGAAAAACCGTAACAATCAATGTGCCTCTTGATAAAATGGTATATTTTAAAAAGCAGTAGTATAAAAAGCCGTGAAAAATCACGGCTTTTTATTGTGTATTCCAGTGCTTTGGAATTTTCGGTTAATTTATCAGAAAAAGACGTCATTATGACGTCTTTTTTATATTCCTTATTTTAAGCAAATAATGGTGATGTTGAGAATAAGTATATATATACTTGAGAAACAGTACATAATATTTTATATTGATTGTATATTTTTATATACGGAGGGTATGTTATGAA
>CAJLFL010000136.1 GCA_905205855.1 uncultured Eubacteriales bacterium
AAAATGTAATTCTTTGTGAAAGAGGAATCCGTACATTTGAAACATATACCAGAAACACTCTTGATTTAAGCGCAATTCCCGCTGTTAAAAAATTGAGCCATCTGCCCGTTATAGTTGATCCGTCACATTCAGCCGGAATGAGCTGGATGGTAGAGCCGCTTTCTCTTGCAGCTATGGCAGTCGGCGCAAACGGACTGATTATTGAAGTTCATAACTGCCCGGAAAAGGCATTGTGCGATGGTGCTCAATCCTTAAATCCGACACAGTTCAATCATTTAATGAATAAACTCAACAGCATAAGCTCTATTTTACAGGCATAAGAAAGGACAGGTGGTTACCGATGGAAAGTGATTTTAAAATAGCGATTATAGGACTTGGACTTATAGGCGGCTCTATGGCATATGCTCTTAAAGGCTTTAAAAGAGCCAACATCGTCGGCTGTGACAGGGATGCAGGCATCCGCGCGCAGGCGCTTTATAACAAAGCTGTGACAGAAGCTTTTGAAAACGCCGGTGATGCAATAGAAGGCTCTGACCTCGTTATTATCTGTACCTATCCTGATGCCGTGATAAAAATAATCGAAGATAATAAAGACCGCTTTAAAAAAGGCGCCGTTATAACAGATGTATGCGGTGTAAAATCCAAGATTTCCGAGGAAATATGCCGTGTATTGCCGGAAGAGACCGATTACGTCGGCTGCCACCCTATGGCAGGCAAGGAAACAGACGGATTTATCAATGCATGCGTTGAGCTTTTCTGGATGACCGGCTTTATAATTGTACCGCCGAAATCCGCAAAACCTGAAAGTATTGAGCTTTTAAAAAGTGTTGCCAAATACATAGGCGCTACCAGAATCACCCAGGCTTCACCGGAGGATCACGACAGCATCATTGCCTACACAAGTGATCTTATGCATATTTCAGCTGCGGCGCTCTGCCTTGATTATAATAAAAAGATGAACAGAGCATACACTGCCGGCGCTTTCAGAGATTGCACACGTATTGCACATATTGCACCGGAACTTTGGACAGAGCTGTTTATTGCAAATTCAGAATATACCGTAGCAGAAATCGATCGCTTTATAACAAGCCTTAATCGTCTGCGTACGGCAATTTCGGAAAAAGATGCCAAATCGCTGACAAAAATGCTTTCCGAGGTAAGAGAAAATAAAGAAATAATGCAGATTACCGAACCTTAACGGAGGTATCAAATATGAAAGAATTAAAAGTAAACATTCCGAATCATGAATACAGTATATATATCGAAAGCGGCTTGCTCTGCCGCAGCGGCGAATTGGTTAAAGAAGTTTACAAGGGTGAAAAAATTGCTATAGTAAGCGACAGTAATGTTGCACCGCTGTATAGCAAAACACTGATTGAAAGTCTTGAAAGCGCCGGATTTAACGCAAAGCTTTTTTGTATTCCTGCCGGCGAGGAAAGCAAATGCAGCCGCGAACTATTCAGGCTCTATGACGAGCTTTTGGACTTCGGTATGACGCGCACGGATATGATAATCGCGCTCGGCGGCGGAGTTGTCGGTGATTTAACAGGTTATGCCGCAGCAAGTCTGCTGCGCGGAATTCCGTTTATACAAATTCCGACTACTCTTCTTGCTCAGGTAGATTCCAGTGTCGGGGGCAAGGTTGCCATTGACCTTCCGCGCGGCAAAAATCTTGTCGGCGCATTTTATCAGCCTAAAATGGTTATTATTGACACTGATTGCCTTAAAACGCTGTCAGACAGAATATTATCCGACGGAATGGCAGAGGTCATAAAATACGGAGCAATTTTGGACAAAGATTTATTTAATCTGCTTGAAAGTATAAAAAACACAAAAGATTTATTTGCCAAAATCGCTGAAATAGTTTATACTTGTTGTAATATCAAACGCATGGTTGTTGAAGCAGACGAATTTGATACAGGAGAGCGTATGCTTCTCAACTTTGGTCACACCTTTGGTCACGCCATAGAAAAACAATATAACTTTAAAACTTATACTCATGGCGAAGCAGTCGGAATCGGAATGATAATGGCTTGCAGATGGGGTGAAAAAAACGGTCTTACCCCGTCCGGAACTGCAGACAGAATTGAAGCTGTTATTGATCAGTATAATCTGCCCGTATCCGTAAAGCTTGACCTTCAATCCTTTAAGGCTGCTATGGCGGTTGACAAAAAAGGTGAGAGCGATATGATAAATCTCATTATTCTTAAAGAAATCGGCAAGGCTGCAGCCTTTAAAACTCAAAAAGCCGGCTTTGTACTTTAAGCTTATAAAATAACATCGGAGGACTACATGGACATTGTTAATATAGAACCCGTAATGCTCAAAGGAACGGTTGATGCCGTTCCGTCAAAAAGTGTTGCTCACAGAGCAATAATTTCCGCTGCTCTGTCCGGCGGAGAATGTACCGTCAGAAACATCGCTCTTTCAAAAGACATTCTGGCAACGCTGGACTGTGTAAAAGCGCTTGGCGCTGAATTTAAGCTTGATAAAAAAAATAATCTTATACACTTTTTACGCCGAAAGCCGATAAACCGTATCAAAAATCTGACTATGGACTGCTGTGAAAGCGGTTCAACACTCAGATTTATGATGCCTATTGCGCTTACTACGGGCAAAAGCATAACAATGACAGGACGCGGCAGGCTTATGCAGCGTCCTCAAAAGCCGTATTTTGACCTTTTTTCTCATAAAGCAATAAGCTATGTACATAATGATGACAGTATCAGACTCGGCGGACAATTAAAAAGCGGACTTTTCAAACTTCCGGGGAATATAAGTTCTCAGTTTATTTCCGGTCTGCTGTTTGCGCTTCCTCTGCTTGACGGCGACAGTGAGATAGAAGTCACAACTCCGATGGAATCAAAAGGCTATGTCGATTTAACCATAGACGTTTTGAAAACCTTTGGCATAGAAATAGAAAACCGCAGCTACAGACGTTTTATAATAAAAGGAAACCAATGCTATCAGCCGAAAGATTATACCGTTGAGGGCGATTACTCTCAAGCGGCATTCTTTCTTGTTGCCGGCGCTGTCGGATGTAAAATAAAATGCACCGGGCTTAATCCGAACAGTCTGCAGGGTGACAAAGAAATTATAGATATAATTAAACGCTGCGGCGCAGCAATCAGAACTTATAAAGACGGAAGCATAGCGGCTGTTCATACAACAAAAATGCACGGTATAACGATAGACGCCGCCGAAATTCCGGATCTTGTTCCCATCCTTACGGTATTATGCTGCTTTTGCAAGGGTGAGAGCAGAATTATAAACGCCGGCAGGCTGCGTATGAAAGAAAGCGACCGTTTATCCGCAATAACAGACGAGTTGTGCAGACTTGGTGCGGATATAACCGAAGGAACCGACTATCTGATAATCAACGGAATACACACCCTGCACGGAAACACTGTATCCGCCAGAGGCGACCACCGCATTGCAATGTCAGAGGCTATCGCGGCGTGCCGCTGTGAGGGTGAGGTATCCATCACCGGCGGAGCGGAAGCGGTAACAAAATCGTTCCCGAACTTTTTTGAGGTTTATTCCGGCTTACAAACCGGCCCTAAACCTATCATAAATCACGGAGAAATAATTGCATCGGAGGATTGATTATAAATGAATGTATGGGGCGAAAATTTAAAACTCAGTATATTCGGCGAATCGCACGGAAAAGGTATCGGAATAGTCATTGACGGACTTCCGTCCGGAACAGAGCTTGACCTTGATGAAATCCGACGTGAGATGCTCCGCCGTGCACCTGGCAGAGATTCGTTATCCACTGCCAGACGCGAGCCTGACGAGGTTGAAATTCTTTCAGGCTTTTATAACGGAAAAACCACCGGTACGCCTCTTGCAGCTGTTATCTTTAATACAGATACACGCTCGCACGATTACACTCCGGAACTGATTCGTCCCGGTCATGCGGATTTTACGGGATTTAAAAAATACGGAGAGTCACATGATTTTCGCGGCGGCGGGCATTTTTCCGGCAGAATTACAGCTCCTTTGGTATTTGCCGGCGCTATTGCCAAACAAATACTTAAACGCCAAAGCATAAATGTCGGCGCTCACATTATGCGGATAGGCGATATCAGCGACGCTGCTTTTGATACTCTTTCGATAGATTTATCACTGTTGGACAAGCTGTCGCATAAGGATTTTCCTGTTATAGACGACACTGCCGCCGAAAAAATGAAAGAGCTGATTTCAGAAAAAAAGTCACAGCTTGACTCCGTCGGCGGAATCATTGAATGTGCAATCACAGGTGTTCCTTGCGGAATCGGCAATCCGTTTTTCGGTTCGGTTGAAAGCCGTATATCATCTATGATTTTTTCCGTCCCTGCTGTAAAAGGCATAGAATTTGGCGCAGGATTCGGGTTTGCTGACATGTGCGGCTCTGAAGCAAATGATGCCTTTTATTGCGAAAACGAAACAATTAAAACAAAAACAAACAATAACGCCGGTATAAACGGCGGTATAACAAACTGTATGCCGATTATATTCCTCAGTGTTATAAAGCCTACTCCCTCCATTGCAAAGACTCAGCAGACAATTAATCTGAAAACAATGGAAAACACAGAGCTTTCCATACACGGCAGACACGATCCGTGTATAGTACACAGGGCAGTAAGCGTTATTGAAGCAGCTGCCGCGCTGGTAATACTTGACATGATAATATAAGGATGTGCAATAAATGAACGAACTCGATAAGCTGAGAGAAAAAATAGACAGTATAGACAAACAGCTGCTTGAACTGTTTTTAACGCGAATGAATATATGCAGCGGTGTTGCCGACTATAAACGCAAGGTCGGTATGCCGGTTTTGGATTCCGCGCGCGAAAAACAGGTTTTGAGCAATAAGCTGAAGCTTTTAAAAGAGCCCGGCTGTGAAACCGAGGTATATGAGTTTTTCAATGCCGTTATGGCAATCAGCCGTGCAAGACAAACACGCGAATTAAAGGAAACCAAAGGTAAAAAACTTTTGGAGGATATTATAGAAAGCACCTCTGCTCCGATAGAATCACCTAAGGTTTGTTATTACGGAGTACACGGAACCTACAGCGAGGAGGCAACGATAAAATACTTTGGCGATGATACAGAACGCTTTTGTGCAGGCACATTTGAAGATGTGTTTTTATCTTTAAAAAACAACAAAGCCGATTATGCTGTTCTTCCGATAGAAAATTCCTCCACCGGAAATATCTCAGAAGTAATGCAGCTTTTAAGCCAATACGAGTATTATATCACCGGCGATGTTCATATACCGATACACCACTGTCTTATGGGGATAAAGGGCGCAAGCTTAAGCGGCATCAAAACGGTATATTCACACGAGCAGGGACTTTTACAGTCAGAAGAATTTTTAAAGCAGCTTCCCGGTATCAGTCGCGAAGTATGCGGCAGCACGGCGATGAGTGCAAAAACAGTTGCCGAAAGCGGTGACAGCTCCAAAGCGGCAATCGCGGGCAGACAAAATGCAAAAATTTACGGTCTGGATATTCTGGCTGAAAATATAAATACAAATGATGTAAACACAACACGCTTTGCCGTCATTGCAAAGCAACC
>CAJLFL010000137.1 GCA_905205855.1 uncultured Eubacteriales bacterium
GTTATTATAAACATCTATCTTATTCATACCAAGGCTTGCCAAAAAATTGTTAATTGTACCGAACTCATAGTTTAAAAAGCTGTAAGCCATTCCGCCGACGATAACCCATGACAGAAAGTATGGCAAAATCATAGTGCTCTGCAAAAACCTTTTATATACTTTTGTACACATCTCACATATGAGAATCGCAAAGAATATCTGAATAATTGTATTTGCGAATATGAACATCAGATTATAGCTGAGTGTGTTTTTTGTCAACTCCAGCATTTTGCCTGAGTTTATAAAGTAAGAAAAATTCCTCATTCCTACCCACGGACTTCCCAATATACCAAGATTGTACTTATAATCCTTGAAGGCTATTATCAATCCGCCCATCGGAATGTACGCAAGTATTATTACGTATATCACCGCCGGCAAAGCCATAAGATAAAGTAGATTGTTCTTCTTCACTTCTTTAAAGCTTCTCCGGAAAATGCCTTGTTTTTTTTGGACTCTATTGTCACTGCTCTTTTCCATAGTCTAATCACTCCGAATTATTCTTTATTCCTCAATGCTCTTAAGGTACTCGTTTACTTGCTCCTGTACCGATTCCATATATTTATCTACACCCGCCGTCTTCAATGCTTCAAGCTCCTGACTTAGGGCCTCCTCCGGAGTTCCGTTTATAACGCCGTAGCCCCTGGGCAGAGTGTATTGACTGCGCACTTCCGTAACCGCAACCTTTATCTCGCGAATACCATCATCGGATATCGGACAGTTTACAAGGGGATTCATAACAGCCATACTCTTAAACTTTTCTGCCAATTCTTCGTGCCCCGGGAAGGTATAATTTGTTTCAATGGTATAATTGTCATTGTATATACCTGTACCCATACCGCCATAGCTCTCTGTGTCCTTTGCCACGTACTTGCCATCGGCAAGCTCATAATGCACACCCTCAAAACCGTACGCCAGAATTTTGTAAATCTTCTCATTGGAGTAAAGCTCGTTCAAAACTTTAAGAGCATTATCTTTATTATTTGAAAATCCTGAGATTGCTACGTTTCCCTTGAGCATACCATCGTACTGTTGTCGAATATGCTCTCTTGAATAAAACCTTATATCCCAGTCAGCTCTTTCATCCTTGTTTAATTCGTCCCATGTCATTTGAGCTATGTTCATGTCGCCTACCAAAGCCAGCGCACTCTTGCCCGCCTTAAAGGAATCAATTGATGCCGTTTTGTTTGACAATACGCTTTTGGAAAAGAAACCCTTGTCATTCCAGCGTTTCATTGTCTTTGTAAACTCGAGCATTTCGGGCTGTTCAACAGCAATAAACAACTTATGCTCGGGATCGTCAAGCCTGAAGTAAAACGGCTGTGCAAAACTCAGTGATCCGACCGGCGCCCAACCCCAATCATTTGCAAACATGGATAAAAGGCTATACTCATTATTGCCGTTCATATCAAACGGAATCATATTTTTCTCATTTTCCGCAACGGCTGTCAGATACTTCTCTATGTTCTCATTGCTGTCAAGATTGGGAATACCATACTTATCCATCAAATCGCCTCTTGCCGCAATGCATCTGTTCGGCGTATACTTATGAATGTTTGGTATACCATATCGAACGCCCTTATATTTTCCCAGCGAAAGTATATCGCGGGCGTTTTCCCATATATAAGGCGCGTTCTTCTTTAAATCGTCATCACTGATTTCAGCAAAAGCTCCCTTTGCGGCGTTTTCCCAATAGTTAAGATAATCCGGCGCACTTATAAGATCAAAGTCGTCACCTGATGACAGTACCAGATCATAGTTATCGTTTGTCAAAAACTTGAAATCAACTTTAAGTCCGGTATTGGCCTCAAGTTCTTTGTTTATCTCACCTATAACCTCCTGTGTGTCTTTTGCTTCGCTTCCCACTACATAATATGTAACTGTAGAGCCATTCCCCGTCTTCCTACCGCTGCATCCGGTAAAAAGAGTTAATGCTGTTACTGCCGAAATCACAGCGCACAGCACCTTTTTTGTTGTTTTCATTTTCTTCCTCCATCCTTTCATTCTGACACATTCATCTTTCACAGAAGATGCATATTCTTTGTCAATTCGTACAAATATTTTAACACTAAAAACGTGTGATTTGTTTAAAATTTTAGTGAATACGTTTAAAAAATTATACAAGTTAATCTATTTAAGCTTGTAATTATTATTTTTTTGTGGTAAATTGTGAATATGACAAATAATTCTGTGTGGGGGTATAAGGCTTGAAATCTTTTTTTCACATGATAACTTATCTATTTAATATAAAAAATATTGCCGCCAGGTTTTTTATATGTTTTATATCCCTTGCCTCTGTTCTGTTATGTTCAATAATGATTATATGGAAAGGCAATATAAGCACAACCGCCGAGGATTTAACGCTTTCGCATATCCGCGATATAGTTCAAAATGCCAATACCCGGTTTGAGAACGAATTGTATTCTCTCGCAGCCAATATGCGTCATTTAAGTTCAGCTGCCGAAATCACAGACTTTCTTACCGAAGGTACATCCAAATCCGCAGCATCGGAAATTATGCAAAACACCTACAATATATTAAATGCAAAAATCAACGGCATTGCAATTATTTCTGATAACAATATGCTTTATACCGGCAGCACATACTTTTCTCCGAATTCCAAAAATCAATACTGGTATCAGCAAATTCTCGATTCATCTGACAGAATATTTGTTTTCAGACGCACAGCCGTTAAAGGAAGTTTGCCTAACGAATCATTTTCACTCGGCATAAAGGCTTCTGATTTGCATGGTGAATCCATCGGCGTTATAGTTTTTAATATACGACAGCAATTTATAGTCGACTGTTTTGGAGCAAGCAATATGAAAGGCACAATGAAAAGCACAGTTATAAATAATGACAATGAAGTCATGTTTACCAACAGTCACGATATTTCAAACGAGATCTTAGATGAACTGATTGAAAAATCAAATACTTCCTCCGCGAGCTTCTTCACTCAAAGCGTTGGCGGCCGCGATTGCATTGTTATGTCCAAAAAATTCATACAATGCCGTAATCTTAAAAACATAACATACGCGCCCCTTGATACAATAAGCGCCGGATACAAGCATTCCGTTAACATAGCGATATTTTGCATCGTTGTATCGGCGTTAATTTTCTTCCTGCTTTCACTTATGATATCAAGTAATATATCGCGGCAATTCCGCGGACTGATGTTATATATAGAAAGAATTGATATAAATAATCCATTGCACGCTCCTTTGTTTGCGCCACACACAGAGCCGGATAGCGATATAAACAGAATATACGCAAAGCTCTCACAAATGTCGCATAAAATTTCCAATCAACTTGAGGAAATTTCAAAGCTTGAGAAAAAAAAGCGTGTGCTTGAAATTGCTGCTCTGAGAACTCAAGTTAATCCGCATCTGATATATAATACTCTTTATCTTATCCAGAGTCGCGCTAAAGCTTACGGAATTGATTCCATAAGTAATATATCAAAATCACTGATCCAGCTTCTAAGTTATTCCGTGACGAATCTTGACAGATATGTTACATTGGAGCAGGAGCTGTCCAATGTCAGTGACTATTTGGATATAATGCAGAACAAGTTTTCAAACCATACAGAGCTGCGGTTTGATATAGAGAATTGTATAAGGCGATGTATGATGCCCAAAATGATTATACAGCCAATTGTCGAAAACAGTATCAAGCACGGTTTTACAGATAATCCGGGGCAATATATCCAAATCAAGGCGCGTGAGAAAAATAATTGCATTTCTATATCCGTAATAGATAACGGCAAAGGAATTCCGGAGGACAAATTAAAAACAATACTTGATTATTCATATGATGACCCAAAACGCTTAGGTATTAAAAATGTTGATAAACGTATCAAGCTCACCTTCGGAGACGAATTTGGGTTGAAAATTCTATCTATACCTTTTGTTTATACAGCCGTTATAATAAATATACCAAAGGTATATCCTCCGAACAATGACACTGAAGCAAACGAAATCTTATAGAACGGAAAGGATTGGCAAGCATATGTATGATATACTGATTGTAGATGATGAATACTTTGCCCGCAAAAACCTTATCGACTTTTGGAAATGGGAAGATCATGACTGCCGAATTAAAGCCGATGTTTCCAATGCAGCTGACGCAATAAGCTATCTGAACCAACACCATGTCGATATTGTATTTACAGATGTATCAATGCCCGAAACTAACGGTATTGAGCTTGCAGAATATATAAATAAAACGCATCCCGATATTTCCGTTGTTGTTTTCAGCAGCTACAGTGATTTTGATTATGTAAAAGGGGCCTTTTCACATAACGTAATTGATTATATACTGAAATATGAGATTTCCGAAGATGTTTTAAACAACTTAATTGAAACAATAAAAAGCTGCAAACACAGCGGTCCGCAAAACAGCGTTTCCGGAGAAATAAAGAAAGAAAAAGCCTACAGAAAAACCGTCATTGATGCAATTATCAACAACGTTCCCAACAGTTTTACCCACGCGGTAATTCTTGCAGCGAATATAAACAGTTTTAAGATTTATACAACAAACGACAGAAAGATACTGTCCTCCAACATCAATAACATTATTGCCCAAACAGTTTCCGATGTAAAAGGCTTTGTTGTATTCTGTAACAATACCTACAATGTTTTATACCTCCCATTTCCGGATAATATGTCGGAAGCTTCAATAATGCAGACAATAAGTGAATTTGTCCGTAAAATCAATATTTCCGTATACAATCTTTTCAGTATAAGGCTTTCCTACGGTGTCAGTACGCTTTCGACGCCTGCATATTCTATACATCAGTGCTTTAACGAAGCAATTTCCATGCTGCTCACCCTCCCTTCGTCATGCAGCGATATTACTTCAGAGCATTCAGATGTAAACAAGCTGTCTATTTCCGCTGAAAGAAAGCTTCTGACTTTTTTATCGGAACTCAATCTGAATGAAATACAAAAATGCCTCGAAAGCATTTTTGATGTTACAAAAAAAGATACTAACAACCGTATTCTTATAAATGAACTCTTGGCTATAGCTTCAGATTTCTGTATTGAATATAATATTCCAAACTCGGATTTACCAATAATTACAGACAGTGTTTATACAAATACCGTTTGTCTGAACTGGAGCAAAAAAATGTTTGAATATCTGATTACAGAGTATAAACAAAGGCAAAATTATACCGATCATGATAAATATATACAAAAGACTCTTGAATATATTGCGGAATACTATTCGGATGAAAACCTTTCTCTTGAAAGCATCGCAAAACATATAGGAATAAGCAAATATTATCTGAGCAGAGTATTTAAAAATAAACTACATAAAAGCATTTCGAGCTATTTAAACGAATACAGAATTAAACGGGCAAAAGAACTTCTGACAGAAGACTTCATTTCTCTTAAAAACTGTCATTTTCTTGTCGGATTTAAAGACTATACATACTTTAGTACACAATTTAAAAGATATGAAGGCTGTTCACCTGCAAATTACATTAAAAAGTTTAAAAACGAAATTAAAT
>CAJLFL010000138.1 GCA_905205855.1 uncultured Eubacteriales bacterium
GCCATCATTTCCTTGACCTGCCTGGAGGAGGTATTGGCATCCACCAGCACCATGGCAGCAGCCATTTTGGCGATAGGCTGAACCGAACCGATTTCGTTGTTCACCAGCATTGCCGTTACCAGAACCGTATCGCTGCGTATTAAATCCTCAAATGCCGGAAGATTAACCACACCGTCGTGTCCTACCGGAATAAAGTCGATTTTCCAGCCGTGTTTTCCGAGAAACGCAAGCGTATTCATAACGGCAGGGTGCTCTAAAGGAGTGCTTATTATATGACGGCCGCGTGCAGCCTGGCACACACCCATAATGGCAAGATTGTCTGATTCCGTACCGCCGGAGGTAAAGTATATTTCTGACGGAGAAACTTTAAGTGTTGAAGCAATCTGCTCCTGTGCTGTTTTAACTGTTTTTTCCGCTGCAATCCCAAGCCTGTGCAGGGAGGAGGGATTGCCGTATTGATTTTTCATTATTTCCGCCATTTTATCCGTTACACTGTCATACGGGCGTGTGGTGGAGCTGTTATCTAAATATCGTACCATTTTTCTTCCTCCAAACTAAATAATTATTTTACCATAACTTATACATTTTTTCAACCGCTTTTTAAATTTTAACAAAAATTCGACAACACGGTGCTTTTATAGGTTTAATTGTCTGAATTATATTGAGCTGAGCTTTCGTGTGCATATTCCCCGACAATATATAATATGCAAAGTTTGATGATACTTGAATATAATAAATCATTATGTCCTGTATAATGCCTGTCTGCCGGAAAATATGGCTAAAGGGTAGACAAAAGCCCTGTAATTGGATATAATAAGGTTGATAATAAACAGAGAGGTCATAAAAATGGAACATAAAACGCTTAAAACTCTTGAATATGACAAAATATTGCAGATGCTGTCAGGCTTTGCAAAAAATGATGCTGCAAAGGCGAAAATTTCCGCACTGGAGCCGTCCGACAATCCGCGCGCAGTTGAACAAACTCTTGCGGAAACCGATGCGGCTGTCACGTTTATATTAAAATACGGTTCGCCGGAACTGCTCAGAATAAACGGCATAAAAGAACAGCTTAAACGCCTTAAAGCCAGCGGTGCGCTTAATATGTCAGAGCTTTTGAATATAGAAAAAATACTTCGCAATGCAAGGCTGCTTAAATCGCTTACACCTGAGCAAACGGGAATTTTAAGCGGATATATTGAAGAACTTACTCCGGATAAATCACTGGAGGAGCGGATTTCCGCTTCAATTCTGTCAGAGAATGAAATGTCGGATTCGGCAAGTGCAGAGCTTGCATCAATCAGACGTAAGATAAGAAATGCGTCAAACAAGGTCAGAGATACGCTGGATTCCATGATACATTCGGCGCATTACCGTAAATTTCTGCAGGATGCGATAGTGACTATGCGAAACAACCGCTATGTAGTTCCGGTAAAGTCTGAATACCGCGGTGAAATAAGAGGTATAGCGCATGATATGTCTGCATCGGGAGGAACGGTTTTTATAGAACCGGAGGGTGTAGTAAATGCGAATAATGATTTGCACGAGCTTGAACTTAAAGAGCGTACGGAGATAGAACGTATACTCATGGAGATTTCGGCAGAGTGTGCAGAGGTTTCGGAAATTCTGGATTTGAATTTTGATACACTGATACATCTTGATTTTGTATTTGCCAAAGCAAAGATGGCAAATGATATGAAAGCTGTTTGCCCGCAGCTCAGCCTTGACGGAAAAATCTATATAAAACAAGGCAGACATCCGCTGATAGACAAAAGAAAGGTTGTTCCGATAACAGTTTATCTTGGTGATGAATTTGATAGTCTTATTGTGACCGGACCAAATACCGGCGGTAAAACCGTGGTGCTTAAAACGTTGGGGCTTTTTTGTCTGATGACACAGTCGGGACTTCATATACCGGCAGCCGACGGCAGTATTATGCCGGTATATGACAATGTATTTGCGGATATTGGTGATGAACAAAGCATAGAACAAAGTCTGTCTACATTCTCGGCACATATGACAAATGTGGTAAGCATCGTAAATAATGTGACGCCGAACAGCCTTGTTTTATTTGATGAACTCGGTGCAGGAACAGATCCTACCGAGGGAGCGGCTTTGGCTGAGGCTATAGTTGAAAGCATACGGCAGACAGGCGCAAAGCTTGCCGCAACAACACACTACAGCGAGCTTAAACTTTATGCTCTTTCAACCGATGGGGTGGAAAACGCATCATGCGAGTTTGATGTAAATACGCTCAGCCCGACTTACAGACTGCTGATAGGTGTTCCCGGAAGAAGCAATGCATTTGCCATAGCGGAAAAACTCGGATTGCCTAAATATATAATCGACAGGTCAAAGGCGGTATTATCAGAAGAAAATATACAGTTTGAAGATATTTTGACCGATATAGAGCAGAATCGTCAGACAACGGAAAAGGAATCACGTGAGATTCAAAAGCTAAGACTCGAAGCGGAGAGCCTTAAACGTCAGCTTGAACAAGAGCGTACTAAAATAGAAAAACAGAAGGACAAGATTTATGATAAAGCACGTGAAAAGGCGGAGGAAATAATCCGCCGCGCTCAGCAGGAAACCGAGGAGATGCTGGAGCAGTTTAAAGCAGCGAGAAAAGAAAAGGATGAGCAGGAGGCATTGCGTGCAATGGCTGACGTAAAGCGTCAGCTTGGACTTAAAATGAAGAAGAACAAGCCTCCGAAGTCGCGTACTGCCGTGCAAAAAAAACCCGGTGTAAACATCAATGCTTTAAGACCGGGTGCAGACGTAATGCTTAATGATTTGGGCGACAAAGGGAGCGTTTTGTCAATAAACAAGAAAGACGGTACAGTGCTTGTCCAGGTAGGGATAATGAAGGTGACAAGCAGAGCGGAGAATATAAGCCTGCTTGACGAGCCGGAAAAGAAAGCAAAAACTGCGTATAAGTCGTCAGGCAGCGGCGGCGGACTCAGGAGCGGCGGTGTTAAACCGGAGGTTGATTTGAGAGGTATGCTTTTAGAGGAGGCGCTGCTTGAGGCAGACAAGTATCTTGATGAAGCCTCGATGGCGGGATTAAATACTGTCAGCATAATTCACGGAAAGGGCACGGGTGTGCTGCGTACAGGCATACAAAATATGCTTAAAAAGCATCCGCAGGTTAAGTCGTTCCGCCTTGGAAGATACGGCGAGGGTGAAAACGGCGTAACAATAGTAGAACTCAAATAATAAAGAGAGCCGAAAGGCTCTCTTTATTATTTGATAGCGGCGAATGCGTCGTCCAATGCCTCAATAAGGTCGTCTATATTTTCAATTCCGACTGAAAGTCTGATAGTATTTGGCTTTATACCCTGATCTGCAAGCTCTGCCTCGGACAGCTGAGAATGTGTTGTTGAAGCAGGATGAATAACCAAAGATTTTACATCTGCAACATTTGCAAGCAGAGAGAAGATTCTGAGATTATCAATAAACTTTTGAGCGGTTTTGTCATCGCCCTTTATCTCAAAGGTAAAGATTGAACCGCCGCCGTTCGGGAAATACTTTTTATACAGCTTGTGACTCGGTTCGCTTTCAAGAGAGGGATGATGCACAGCCTCAACCTGCGGATGCTTATTTAAATATTCCACTATTTTAAGAGCGTTTGATACATGGCGTTCAACTCTGAGCGAAAGGGTTTCAAGTCCCTGTAAAAACATAAATGCGTGGAACGGGGAAATCGTAGAGCCTGTGTCCCTCAGCAGAATTGCTCTGATATATGTCGCAAATGCTGCCGAACCTGCCGCGTCGGCAAAGCTTATGCCGTGATATGACGGATTCGGTTCAGATATCCACGGGTATCTGCCGGAGGCTTTCCAGTCAAAGGTTCCGCCGTCTATAATAACTCCGCCTATAGCAGTACCATGACCGCCGATAAACTTTGTTGCACTGTGGACAACAATATCTGCACCGTATTCAATCGGACGTATCAGATATGGTGTTGCAAAGGTAGAATCAACAACAAGCGGTATACCGTGCTTATGTGCGATTTTTGCAACTTCTTCAATATCAATTATATTAGAATTGGGATTGCCGAGGGTTTCTATATAAAGTGCCTTTGTATTCGGCTGAATAGCGTTTTCAAAAGAGTTTTCCTCATCGGGATCAACAAATGTGGCTGTTATTCCGGAGGTAAGAGGAAGTGTATGTGCCAATAAATTGTAGGTTCCGCCATAGATTGTTTTCGATGCAACTATATGCTCGCCTGATTTGGCAAGTGCCTGAATTGTATAGTTTATTGCGGCAGCTCCGGAGGAAACTCCAAGAGCGGCTGTTCCGCCCTCCAAAGCAGCAATTCTTTCTTCAAAGACGCTTTGCGTCGGATTGGTAAGTCTGCCGTAGATATTTCCGGCATCCTTTAAACCGAATCTGTCGGCTGCGTGCTGTGAATTATGAAATACAAATGATGTGGAAGCATAAATCGGAACGGCTCTTGCGTCTGTTACCGGATCCGGATTTTCCTGTCCTGCCTGTACCTGAAGTGTTTCAAATCTGTATTTTCTGTCTGCCATTTTAAATTCCTCCTTAAATATATAAAACCTATCTGTTTGATAGGCTTATTATAACAGCAGAGCAGGCATTTGTCCAATACCTGATAGCTATTGTCGGTTATAGCTAAAAGCTATAACAAAAAGTAATATTACGGATTGCACGCTTTTTACTTGAAATTTTAAATAGTAAAGTGTATAATTACTTATAAAAATCTAAGAATTTGGAGAAATACTATGTTATTTGATACACATGCACATTTTGATGATCCGCAGTTTGATTCAGACCGTGATGAGGTTATAAAAAGTCTTGCCGATGACGGAGTAACAAGGGTTATGAATATCGGAGCAAATATGGAAACCTCTAAAAAGGCAATAGAAATAGCAAATAAATATGACTTTATCTATGCAACGGTAGGGGTTCATCCGTGTGATACCTACGATATGACTGACGAGGATATAGAAAGACTGAGAATTATGGCAAAAAACAATCCTAAGGTGAGGGCAATAGGGGAGATTGGTCTGGATTATCATTTTGATGATACAAAGCCCGATATTCAAAAGGAATGGTTTATAAAGCAGCTGCGTCTTGCCAAAGAGCTTAATATGCCGGTGGTTATACATGACAGGGATTCAAAAGGGGACGTAATCGAAATTTTGAAGCGCGAGGGAATTTCCAACGGCGTTATGCATTGCTTTTCCGGCAGTGCGGAAACCGCGCGCGAGCTTGTGAAGATGGGATTTATGATTTCGTTTACCGGAGTATTGACATTTAAAAATGCAAGACGTGCGGTTGAAGCGTGCCGCAGTATCCCGATAGAAAGGCTTATGATAGAAACGGACTGTCCGTATATGGCGCCCGAACCGCATCGCGGCGAGAGAAATTACAGCGGATATGTTAAATATGTGGCGCGTAAAATGGCAGAGATAAAAGGACTTAGCTATGAGGAAACCGCCCGTATAACAATGGAAAACGGACTAAGGTTTTACGGAATAGAGTAGAGTTGAACTCGGCTTAGGCATGTTGCGTTCGGCTAACC
>CAJLFL010000139.1 GCA_905205855.1 uncultured Eubacteriales bacterium
AAATTTCATTTCCGTGCCGCCGTGGTAGGCATGGCGGAATCAGGGGACGGCGTTTTATTCAAAATGAAATTTTTTACGAGATATGATTTATCACCACGCTCAAAACCGCCCAAAAGGGCGGTTTTATTTATAATAATTCAGAAAACATTTCAAATGTTTTATCCGCAAATCCCGGCAGCCGTTCATGTCCGAAATCCGGATAAACAACCATACTCTTTTCAGAGGTTATCTTATTATATATGGCAAACTGTGTTGACGGCGGGCAGGTTTCGTCCATAAGTCCCGTACCAAACATTATTTTTGCTTTTATTCTGTTTGCAAGATACTGTAAATCTATGTAGCCAAGCTTTGTAAACACTTCATTTTCCTTCTCGTGTCTGGGATCAAAACGTCTGAAGTATTCACGGAGCTCTCCGTATGCACCTTTATCAAGATCCATATCCCATACACGCTTATAATCTGTCAAAAACGGATATGACGGTGCTGCCAGTTTGATTTCCGGCACAAGAGCAGCACAAGCGACTGTCAGCGCGCCCCCCTGTGAGCCGCCGAAAACAGCCACACTATTCTCATCAACCTCAACCACTCCCATCATAATTTTTCCCAAAAGTGCAGTATCTAAAAATACCTGTCTGTAATAAAGATTATCAGGATCAGGATCATCAAGACCTCTTATAATATGACCGTGAAGTGTATTACCTTCAACCGGATTTTTATCACTTGACTTTCCGCCCTGACCGCGGCAATCCATAGCTGCAACTACGAAACCGGCACTTGCTGTGCTTAAAAGGGTTGTCCAGTCACCCGTATTGCCCGAATAACCGTGAAAGTGCAATACAGCCGGTGCTTTGCCCGTCAAATTATTGGGAATCAAAAGCTTTGCATATACCCTTCCGTTTCTTGTACCGTCAAAGTACAAATCCATACATTTGACATGCGGTGCAGAAAACTCTGTACTTTTTGTAATCGAAATATTGGGTTCTACAGCATTCATTTCCTTTAAGGCTCTGTCCCAATACTCCTCAAAATCATTTGGTCTGGGATTCAGTCCGTTATAAGAGCGAAGCTCCTCTATCGGCATATCTACTACTGGCATAATAACTCTCCTCCGTAAAAAAGTGTATAATAACAAAAATTATTATACACTTTTAATTTGTAATGTCAATAGTCATATTGACATAAAACCCCATTATTTTTCGTCCTTATGTGTAACATAAAACGAAACCAATTCTTCAAGGATTTCATCACGTTCCAGTTTACGTATCAGGCTTCTTGCGCCGTTATAGGAGGTTATATATGACGGATCTCCCGACAAAATGTAACCAACCATCTGATTTATCGGATTATAGCCTTTTTCCGTAAGCGCGTCATGAACCTTAAGGAGTATTTCTCTCGGCGCCATAGGACGTTCTGTCTTTACGTCAAATTTCATTGTGTTCATCATATTGTTCTGATCCATAATAACCACCCTTTCCAAAGCTTTATCTTAATTCTGCATTAAGCTTTTCTTTCAAGCCACTGAGGATTTTATCCATAACCTCATTTACTTCTTTATCTGTCAGAGTACGGTCTTCAGCTCTGAACAAGAGCGAATATGCAACACTCTTCTTTCCATCTCCGACCTGCTCACCCTCATAAACATCAAACAAGCTATAGCTTTCAAGAATACCATTACGGTTGCTCTCTATTATTTTTATGACCTCACCGACATTTATATTCTTGTCCAGAATTACCGCTATATCACGGCTTGTTGCAGGGAACTTAGGCAAAGCCTTATACTGTCTGTCAGTTGTATAGCCGGAAAGCAAAACATTAAAATCAAGCAGTGCACAATATGTTTCAACACCGATTTTAAAGTTAGCGGCAACCTTAGGATGAATCTGCCCGATTATACCAAGGAACTTTCCGCAGGCATATATATGTGCACATCTTCCCGGGTGGAAAGATGGATTATCCTTGCATGTTATAAACTCATAATCGTTTATATTTAAATCGGCAAGCATATTTTCAACCTTACCCTTTATGTCATAAAAGTCACAACCGCCGTACATTCCTACTGCAACAATCTGATTTTCGTCAGGAAGAACCTGCTCCTCTTTTGGAATGTAAACCGATCCGATTTCAAATATGCCGGCTTCAGCATTACGGCGGCTGAAGTTAGTCCTTAGTACCTTTAAAACAGACGAAAGCATATCGGTACGCATAACACTGTTTTCTTCACCAAGAGGATTTGAAATCCTGACCATATTACGTCTGTCATCCTCCTGAGGCATAAGAATCATATCATTTTCTTTCGGATCAATAAAGGAATATGTGGTAACCTCATACAAACCGACAGCAGTAAGCGAATCACGGATAACATCTTCAAGATGCTGCTTTTTACTTTTTCCGCCTACCGTCACACAGCCTTTCATCATTGTAGTCGGTATCTTATCATAACCATAGATGCGTGCAACTTCTTCGGCTATATCTGCCATACTCTCAATATCGCCGCGGAACGTAGGTACATAAACCTTATCATCTTTTACTTCAAACTCAAGACGTGCAAGAATCTCTTTCATTTCGGCAGCTGAAACCTCAAGTCCGAGAAAACGATTCATTTTATCAGGTTCAAAAGGCAGAACCGTCTGTTCTTTTTTGACAGGATAAATGTCTATCATTCCACCGACAACCTCTCCTGCGCCAAGCTGCTCCATAAGTTCGCAGGCACGCTGTATTGCCGGCAAACAATTTTCCGGATCAAGACCTTTTTCAAACAAAGCGGATGCATCTGTACGCATTCCCAAAGCCTTTGCCCCTCTGCGGACAGCAACAGCATTGAAGCATGCTGATTCAAACATAACCGTCACAGTAGTATCGCAAACCTCTGAGTTCGCACCGCCCATAACACCGGCAACGCCTATCGCTCTTTTCTCATCGCCTATTGCTATCATAGAGTTTTGAAGCATTCTCGGCTGATCGTCCAAAGTTTCAAGAAGTTCGCCTTCTTCCGCTCTGCGGACAATTATTTTATGTCCCTCCACATGATCAAGGTCATATGCATGCATAGGCTGACCGTATTCAAGCATTATATAATTTGTAATATCGACAACATTGTTTATTGCACGGATGCCGCAAGCTTTCAGACGCTTTTGCATCCATTCCGGCGACGGCGCAATTTTAACATTTTTAATCACTCTGCCTATAAATCTTGAGCATAATTCCGGTGCGGCAATTTCAGCACTTGCATAATCATTTACGTCTTCATTGTTCCCTGTTGCTTTAACCTCCGGAATCTTAAACCCACGATTAAATGTTGCGGCTGATTCTCTTGCAAGACCGATTATACTCATGCAATCCGGTCTGTTGGACGTAATTTCAAACTCGGCAACACTTTCATCAAGTCCAAGAACCTCAGTGATATCAGCTCCCGGTGTAGCATCATCCGGCAAAATCAATATACCGTCAGCAGGTTCATCAGACATGCCAAGTTCGTTTACGGAGCACATCATTCCGCAGCTCAATACCCCTCTCAGCTTGCCCTTTGTAATCTTTACACCGCCCGGCAGAGAACTTTTGTGCTTGGCCACAGGAACAAAAGCTCCCTCAAAAACGTTCTTTGCACCGGTAACAATCTGCACGGATTCACCCTCGCCTATATCGACCTGACACACCACAAGCTTATCCGCGTCGGGATGCTTTTCTATTTTAAGTATTTTGCCTACAACAACGTTTTTTATTTCTTCGGCAGGGTTTTCTATCCCCTCAACCATAGAGCCTGACATTGTAAGCATATGGGTATAGGTTGCATTATCTATACCGTCTGTATTCATATAATCCTTTAACCAGGACAATGGTAACTTCATATCATCTTCATCCTTTCATACACTGATGTGTGTCTTGTTAAAACTGCTCCAAAAATCTGACATCATTTTCAAAATACAGTCTGAGATCATCTATACCGTAACGGAACATGGTTATACGCTCAAGACCGATACCGAAAGCAAAACCGGAATATTCCTCCGGATCAATACCGCAGTTTTTCAAGACCTTAGGATGTACCATTCCGCAGCCGAGAATCTCAATCCATCCTTCACCCTTACAGATTCTGCAGCCCTCACCGCCGCAGTTAAAGCAGGATATATCAACCTCTGCACTCGGTTCCGTAAACGGAAAATGGTGCGGACGGAAACGCAGACGAGTATCCTCTCCGTAAAGTTTTTTAACAAAAACCTCCAACGTACCCTTTAAATCCGCCATTGTTATTCCCTTATCTATAACAAGTCCTTCTATCTGATGAAACACAGGTGAGTGTGTGGCGTCAACCGCATCACTTCTGTAAACCCTGCCGGCGGAAATAATCCTTATCGGCGGCTTTTGTTTTTCCATAACCCTTACCTGTACCGGAGAGGTTTGCGAACGCAGCACAACATTGTCGTTTATATAAAACGTGTCCTGCGTATCTCTTGCCGGATGGTCTTTTGGTATGTTCAAAGCCTCAAAATTGTAATAGTCAAGCTCAACCTCAGGTCCCTCGACTACGGTAAAGCCCATACCGGTAAATATATCCTTGAGGTCATCCAAAACGGTAGTAAGCGGATGACGCTTGCCCTTTTTCTGCTTATTTCCGGGCATTGTAACATCTATAGTTTCTTTTTTTATTTTTATATCTGCCGCCGCCTGTTCAAGAGCAGCTTTCTTTTCTTCAAGTGCAGACTCTATCTTGCTGCGAACCTCATTTGCAAGCTGACCGATAACCGGACGTTCCTCAGCGGACAACTCGCCCATACCTTTCATAACCGAAGTAAGCTCGCCCTTTTTACCGAGATACTGGATTCTGAGTTCTTCAAGCTCACTCAGCATCTTGCTGTTTTCTAACGCTGACATCGCTGCCGAACGTATTGCAGCCAGTTTTTCTTTCATTGTTTCAAACTTCCTTTCCGTCACATACCGGAATTCTTCCGATTTATCGTACGTTTCTATCTTGTTATGATAACATATTTTTTTAGTTATTACAATAGATATAAAATAATTTTTTTATAATTTCAAACCTCAATCCAATTTATTTCCGTATTTCGTCTGAACCACGTCATCTGCCTTTTGGCATATCGCCGTGATTCCTGTTTTATTTTTTCAACTGCTTCGTCAAGAGTCAGATTTCCGTCAAGGTATAAAAGCAATTCCTTATATCCTATTGCCTGCATTGCTGTTGACGTTCTCGGAACGCCCAGTCCAAGTAATTTTTTTGTTTCGTCCAAAAGTCCGCTTTGCATCATTATATCAACACGCTTGTTTATACGCTCATACAGCCTTTCTCTGTCCATAAAAAGTCCTATAATTTCAGCGTCATAAAGCTGTTCCTTTTTTGCTATGCCATCTGCCGCGGTTTTTGTAATTCCGGTATTTTTTATAATTTCAAGTGCACGTATTACTCTTTTTACATTGTTTGGATGTATCTTTTCAGCTGCCGACGGATCTTTTTATTTTAACTTATCATGCAAAGAGTTATTACCGTATTTTGCCGAAAACTCTTCAAATTCATTTTTGTACTCTTAATCAGGCTCTTCG
>CAJLFL010000140.1 GCA_905205855.1 uncultured Eubacteriales bacterium
ATGCGCGCGGAAAATTGTCAACCCCCATTTTCGTTAAAGCAACATTCTTTCATTAAATATTATAGTCATGATACACCAGGGTAAAAGATAACACGGGATACAACACAAGGGTAAAACCAGAGAAAGGATGGTGTTATATGAACAACAAAAAAGTTATAACAAAAAATTGTCAGACCATGACGGTAAAACAGGTTAAAGAGTATTTGGGACTGGGTACCGCCGCTGCGTATGCCTTGTTTCAGAGCGAGGGTTTTCCGTCGCTTAAAATCGGCAGACAGCTTTTTGTAAGACGTCAGTCATTTATGGCATGGCTTACTGAGGTTGAAAACCGCAAAGGAGGTGATTCCACATGGCAAGACGCGCAAACGGTGAAGGCTGTGTAACAAAGTGTGCATCCGGGAAGTGGTCGGCAAGGGTTCAAATAGGATTCAAACCAAACGGCAAGCCCAGGATTAAAACGTTCAGTGCAAACACCAGAAGGGAGGCAACGGAGCGTCTTAATAACTACCTTGCAAGCATTGATGCAGAGCATCATGCATCCAAAGACAGCGTGACCGTTGCTGACGGAATGTTGTTTTGGCTTGAGACATATAAGAAAATTTATCTCAAACCAACCAGCTATGACAGACTGGAAACCACCATAAATTCAAATATTATACCCTATATAGGGTATATGCATGTTTCTGACCTTGCCGCCTCTGTAATTCAGGGGCGGCTTATCAATACCCTTTATGCCAAGGGCTTGTCATATTCGTCCATCAAAAAGGCATATCATGCGTTGAACGGATACCTTAAACAATGTCTTTGCGATGATATTATTACCAAGAATCCAATGCTTGGCGTTCGCTTGCCTTCCCAAAATCAATTTGCAAAAAAGGAGATTGTTATCTTAACTCCGGACGAACGCAATCGGTTCTGCACGGAGGCATCAAAGCGTTTTGCATCAACAAACGGATTGGTTACACGAAACGGTTATGCTTATATCATGATGCTTTATACCGGACTGAGATTATCGGAGGCGTTGGCGCTTAAATGGGACTGTGTGGACTTCGATAAAGCGTGTCTGTATATATCGGGCAATGTTGTTTCCGCAAAGAATCGGAGTGCAGATGCAAAATCAGCCTATAAGGTACTGGAACAGGGTTCCACAAAGACAGAGGCAGGAATGCGAACTGTCCCGCTATGCAATATGGCAATGGAGGCTTTGCGGATGCACAGAGACATCTATGCACTAAGCGGCAGCGATTATGTGTTTACATCGCGGAATGGGAATCTTGTCAGTCCGAGGAATTTTGCCAAATCGTTAAACGGCATCTATCGGCGCGCCGGCATAGTCAAAAGCGGCGCACATATTCTTAGACACACCTTTGCCTCAATGCTGTTTCAAAAGGGCGTCGATATTAAGATTATCTCAAAGATTCTTGGACATTCAAGGGTTGAGGTTACATATAACATATACGTACACCTTATCAAAGATCAGGAATCAGAGGCTGTTTATCTACTTGATGATATTATATAAGCGACAGGGCGACTCGGTCGCCCTGTCCATTCTTTTTTTAGCATATCAATGCGATGCCGCAATATCCCCGCATATCTGCCCTGTCAGCCTTGCACTTTGTTTTAAGGGTGTCACACTTTGCGAATTTCTGGGATGTCACTGCCTGCAAGTTGTTTAATTTGCAGTAGTTTATATATGCCTCATACAAATCCTTTGTACTTACAAAATCACCGGGATTATCGGTATCTATGATACAGTTATGAAAGAACCCTATGACCGAGTTTTCTAGCAGCATATACGTTTCTAACTCATATTGCATTTCCGGGGTTGGGCTTAAACCAAAATCCAAATATGTCCACGCGCCGTCTATCATCCATGCCAGTATTGCCTCTTGAACCTGGTAATCACGCAGCTTTCGCGGCAGGGTTACGTCACGTTCTTCCGGTCCAAAGCGGTGGTTAAACGGAATAATTGTCATCCTGCGTTTTATTGCATACGCCTCGGCGTCATCGGCGCTTTCTATGCTTGGTAAATAATTGGAATCTATCATCAGCGTTGCAGTCATGTCAAATTCTTCAACCGGCTTATAGACCTCTCTTGCGGCAATTTTACCGCCGCCTATCAGCTTTTTAAACGGCGCCTCGGCAATCTTATCCTTTTTCCTAAGCTCTGATGTGAAAGCAACCCGTTTTCCGTTCAGGCTTGCAAGCATTGAACTTGATGCATTGACATCTCGGTTTTCTTCGCGCATAATGATATTTTTTGGTACCGTGCAACAATAATGATTGGTCAATACCGCGTTTATGGCATCAATTAGCGTCGTTTTTCCGTTGGCTCCGCTGCCCTTTAATATGAAACACATCTGTTCGCATGGATTGCCGATTATGGCATATCCAAGCGCCGACTGCATGTAATTTATTTTTGCATTATCATAATCCATGATGGAATATATGAAGCTGTCAAATACCGGATGCCGAAACCCACTTATGTAGTCAATGTCAATCATTGCGGTCATATATCTTTCCTTATAGGCATAATGCGGAAGTATTGTACGGTCGCTAAAGTTAATTACGCCGTTTCTTACGCACAGCAATCCTGCGTCATTATTGAGTCTGTACGGCTCTATTGCAATGAAGGTTTGAAGTATTGCAATAATACTATTGATTCTTCCGTTGTTACAACAACTGTCCACGTAACTTAATCCGTCGTATGAGGGCAGTGTTTGGACATATTTAAGTCTTGCGTCCAATATGGATACGATATGACACTTAAACACTTCTTTACTTATCCTGGCCCATATGTATCCGGACCACATATAATAACACTTTGATACATATATGAAGTTTCCGCCTAAAATCTGATAAATCATATTGGCACATGCAGCCTCGTTATTCTCGGTTGCCGTGAATAGGTATTTTATCTCGCCGGTCAGATGACCGGTGATTTTTTGTTCTTGAAAGGGTGTGGGAAATGCTGTCATTCCCGCAACTGCCGTTTCGCTTTCCATATGCCCATTGTCATCAAAAAATTCAATCGGCTCTATAAGCTCCTTTTTATTTGTCTTTAAGTTATGACTCATCATAGTATATAACCTCCTTATATTTTTTGCAGCAATGACTGCAATTATATAAAGGTTTGCACCATGGTAATAACTTACCATGACGGCAATGACTGCACTTTTTTAAATTGTTTTCGGCGCCATACTTTCTTTTTTTTATATTTTAAATTTACTTTAAAACATATAACATAGCGATAAAAATCAGGGGCCCCTGGGGAAGAACAATAAAAGTTCTTCCCCTTGCGTAAAGTAAAACAAAATATATGCCCAAAATACAAAATAAAAACAATAGGAACTTATATTTAACCATCAATATACAAGACATATCAGAAATGCTATAAGGAGGTCATAATTATGGCAACATTAAAAACCGCTAACGGTAAAAGTAAATATTTTAACAATCATTCAAGATATGACGTATTACAATATATTCTGCGTCAAGACAAAACGCCGGATAAGCTTTACGGGAGCAATCTTTGTGATATCACAACTGCAGCCGTACAAATGGATAACACTGCCGCCGGGTTCAATAAAGCAAACGGAGTCAAGCTCAGACACTTTATTATTTCATTTGATCCGCATGAATTGAATCATCCATTGCTTGTTTATGAAATTGCAAAGCAAATCGCGTTATTCTTTTATTCGGAGTACCAGACTGTATTTGCTGTTCATCAGGATAAGGTGCATTTACATATCCATATTGTTATAAACTCTGTAAGCTTCACGGACGGTCACCGCTATTACGGAAAACGAGCCGAATTTAATGCCTTGAAAGCGCACATAAAAAAGGTTTTACATGGATATGGGATACATACCCTTATCTATATTCCAAATGAATCATATTAAATTTATATTTGACACTATTTGTCACAAATTTTCATATATACTGTTAGTGAATAAATTGATTGACATTTGAACATAACATGATATAATATAGGTATCAAATGATACTTATATTATGGGGTGATACGATTTGTCCACAGATGAATCTACAGTGTCATTCCATTTTTCAGAAAGACCGTTTACCGAATCTACGTTTCCTTACAAAGCAAAGAATGATGAAACAACAGTTAGGAGGAAATAAAATGAGTATCGTAAAAAAAATAATACAGCTTTGCCCATTTTGCATGGAAAGCCATGAAATGGATGTCGTCAAAGAGTACGAACGTACTACTTTCAAGAATAAATCCGTTGACTACGAAGCAACTTATTTGTTTTGTGCAAACTCCGGCGAATATATCTGCACCGAGGATATGCTTGACGCAAACGACATTGCGATGAAAGATGCTTACAGAAAAAGTGAGAATTTGCTGACTTCAGATGAAATTGTTGCGATACGGCGTAAGTATGGTATAAGTCAAAGTGACCTCTGTACGGTTTTGGGCTGGGGAGCAAAAACAATCACGCGTTATGAGAGTCATCAGGTTCAGGATACCGCCCATGATTCCATATTAAAAAGGCTGGACACTGATCCGGAGTGGTTTCTTGAGTTTTTAAAAAAAATCACAGAACAAATTGGACCCGTCTGTCTACAAGAAATATTATGATACTTCCTCGTTGCTGTTTTGTGAAATGAAGGATTTGTATTTACGCAAAACCATTCAGGCACAGTATGCAGGATTCAATGCAAGCGATGAAAAATGCGGCGGTGTTGCGTTGAATTTAGATAAAATTACCGATGCCATAAGATACTTTGCCAATGCAGTGGGAATGCAGCTCCTGTATAAAGTGAAGCTTATGAAGCTATTATGGTATGCTGACAATCTGTCATTTAAACGATATAACCATTCAATGACCGGATTAGCCTATGCGTCGTTTCCAATGGGAGCCTTGCCAATCGGCAACGAATTTATTGTAGAACTGAAAGGGATAAACTACGAAGTGGAATCGCATAAATACCAATCAATTCATTTTTTGCCGACGGAAAACAAAGACTATAACTATTTATCCCCGGAGGATATTGAAGTTTTAGACAAGGTCATTGCTGAATTTAGCAGCTGTACCAAGGCACAGATTGTTAACAGAATGCATGCGGAGCGGGATTTACCCCTCCTGCCGGAAACGAAATGTATTTGCAGGTAAAAAACTTTTATGAAGATTTAAACCGCAAAAAAGACTTAAATCCGATCGAGCTTGCGGCTTGGACGCATGCTGAGTTTGTACGGATTCATCCATTCATTGACGGCAACGGGCGCACAAGCAGATTGCTTATGAATTATCAGCTGATGTCACAAGGTTTTTTGCCCGTATCTGTTGACAAGGAAACCAGACTTGATTACTACAACGCGCTGGAACAGTATGCGGTAAATAATGACTTAAACCCATTTGCAGATTTTGTTGCTGATTTGGAGGAGGAACGGTTGGATGTATATTTAAAAATGATTTCGATGTGATGTATAGCAAAACCCGTCCCTAAAAATATTACAATAAATATTACAATAGGGGTAAAAACAACTGAAAATAGGT
>CAJLFL010000141.1 GCA_905205855.1 uncultured Eubacteriales bacterium
AACCGCCGGCGCGGCAAAGGTTATTGTTATAGAGCCGTACTCTGCCAAAAGACAGCATGCGCTCCGTTTGGGCGCAAGCCTTTGCATAAACCCGCGTACCGAGGACGCCGAAAAGGTTATTAAGGATAACGGAATAAACAATATTAACAAGGTTATAGAATGTGCAGGCCGCACCGAAACAATGGAACAGGCAGTAAGCCTTGCCGGCAAAAAATCAATTGTTATGTTCTTTGGACTGACTGCACCCAACGATACCATAAGCATAAAGCCTTTTGATATATTCAAAAAGGAAATTGAAATTAAAGCTTCATACATAAATCCTTATACCCAGCAGCGCGCAGTGGAAATGATTGATTCAAAACGCATAGATGTAAGCTCTATGATATACAAGACCGCTGCCTTAGATGAACTGCCCGGTATACTGTCCGATAAAGCTCTAAGGAGCAAGGGCAAGTTTATAATAAAACCAAATTTTGAGGAGGTATAAAACAAAAAATGACAGACAATTTTCAGATTTATCAGCTTATTTTACTCTGCAGAGTAATTGTCGCAGGTATATGCGGTTCTATAATAGGTCTGGAAAGATCCAACCGTTCCAAAAGTGCAGGTGTACGCACACATTGTATTGTCGCAATAGGCGCAGCACTGATGATGGTTATTTCAAAGTACGGATTTTCCGATACGGTTGCAGGTGAATTCGGTATGCGCGGCGCAGACGGCGCACGTATAGCCGCCCAGGTAGTAAGCGGAATCGGCTTTTTGGGCGCCGGAATGATATTTGTTCATAAAAATTCAATCACCGGTCTTACAACCGCAGCCGGTATCTGGGCAACCTCAGGTATAGGGCTTGCAATAGGTGCCGGAATGTATGTACTCGGAATACTGTCAATGCTTGCGGTTATGACAGCTCAGCTGCTGTTTCATAAAAACTTCAGCTGGCTTAAAACACCGGCTCTTAAAACAATATATATAGAAGCTGTTGATGAAGAAAACTACCTTGAAAAAATAAACACTCAGCTCCGCGCGATAGGCGTAAACCCGATAGACACTCTTGCTGACAAAAATACCTCAACCGGTCTTAGAAACTATAAAATAACAGCTGAAATTCCTGACGATACCGATGAGGATAAGATACTGGACATGATAAACTATAACTGTAAAATAAAAAATACATAAAATACAAAGCATACCGATAAAATTACATTTATTCGTGCTTTTTATGATCAAAGCATATCGGCTGTATGTTTCCTGTCCGGGAGACATACAGCCGATTATAATTATATTAAATTCAATTATTAAGCAAAGATGGCAGTATCAGGGACCGGGTGGAACTACTGCGTTGGCGGTTGTTGCGCCGGTATGGAACATAATATACACTCTTGGTCTGCTGGTGGGTATCGGCGGCAGCGTAATTTTTAGCGCAAAACGCGGCGGAAACGACAAAAGCGGGGGAGGTGAAAATCAGTATTTTACGTCAGCTGTAATCGGCGCGCTTGTGTTGTCTGTCCCGGCTTGGATTGGTATAATATACTTTGAACGCCCAATCCTGACTTTTTTCGGCGCAGACGAGTCACTGCTTACATTGGCGCATAGTTATATTTATCCGATTAAGCTTGTGTTCCCGTTATTTTTGTTCAATCAAATGTTGGCGGCTTTTTTGAGAAATGACAAAAATCCCGGGCTTGCAACTATCGGAGTTTTGCCCGGCAGTATCTTCAACATTTTCGGAGATTACTTTTTTGTGTTTACCTGCGATATGGGTATATTCGGCGCAGGACTTGCCACAGCTATCGGAGCGTGCGTATCGTTTTTTGTCATACTGAAACATTTTGTCAGCAAAAAGAATACACTACGGCTTGTAAAGACGAAAAGACTGTTTGGAAAGCTTTATGAAATCTGCATTACGGGATTTTCGACCTTTTTTATAGATGTAGCAATGGGAATTCTGACTGTGTTGTTTAATCGTCAGATTATGAAATATCTGAATGCAGATGCATTAGCAATTTACGGACCTATTATACAAGTCAGCACTTTTATTCAATGCTGTGCATATAGTGTCGGTCAGGCTGCTCAGCCTATTATTTCTACAAACTTTGGCGCGGGTAAGGGCGGCAAAATTATGGAAACGCTGCGGCTGGCATTGTGGACAACGATGTTTTTCGGTGTTTTCTGGACGGCAATCAGCATTATATGCCCGAATACATATATTCGTATTTTTATGGTTTCAACACCGGAGATACTGGAAATGGCACCCGTTATTATCCGTACCTATTCCGTATCATTCCTGCTGCTGCCATTTAACATATTTTCAACTTATTACTTTCAGGCGATTATGAAACCGAAAGCGGCATTTATTGTGTCGGTGGCACGCGGACTTGTAGCCAGCGGTATTCTTATTTCGGTTCTTCCGCTGCTGTTCGGCGCAACATTTATTGATCCTAAAACCGGCGGTATCGGTGCACTTGGTGATATAGGATGTTATTCATTGGATATGGTGCTTAATGCAATCGGCTATCCTAAACCCTTGACTGTATCCGGCTATAAATCAGGATTTTTCGGAAAGCGGTCGAATACATATCCTGAGCATCCGGAATATGCAAATATATTCGGCGTAGATGACTTTGCAGCCGCTTTTGTTCGGCTGGAGGGCGATATTATTCTTGATTTCCGTATTTCATGGGCAATGAATATGGATACGACCGGAGATACACTAATCCCCGGTACAGAGGCAGACTTACGAATACCATCGACAACCTCCTGGAACGGTTCTACCGGCGGATCAATGAAAATCTATCGCAATATTGCAGGTGAACAGGTCGAAACAGTTATCCCCATACTGCCTCCTAACGAAAAAGGTAATTTTTATGAAAAAATCCGCTCTTTTCTTGACGCAGTTAAAGAAGGCGGAAAAGCACCTGTTCCTACTTCGCAAATTATATACAATCAAGCAATTATTGACGGTATCTTAAAATCATCCGATGCCGGGTGTGAAATAAAAATAGAAATTCCGGAATACTGATGCTGTAAAAAGGAAGATTAAAATGAAGAAATTTAAAATCGGACTTCAGCTCTATTCTATTTATCACGAAGTCGAAAACGATATGTAAACCGCACTCAGACAGGTAAGCGAAATGGGCTATGACTGTGTTGAGTTCTGTAATTTTCATAACCACACAGCCAAAGAAGTTAAGGCTTTACTGGACAAATACAATCTGGAATGCATTTCGGTACATCATTATCCGCTAATTATTGCAGAGAAAGGTCAGTGTGCGGTTGATTATTTTAAAACTATCGGTGCAAAATATATTGCATCAGGAAAACGGGACAAGGCAAAACTGGCAGGTACATCTGAGTGGAACAATACCGTCAGCCTTTACACTAAGGTTACGGAATTACTGAAAGAGAACGGTATACAGATGATGTATCATAATCATGACTTTAAATTTTGCAAATACAAAGTTAAATTCCTGCTTGATTGAATTTGTGAAACTATTCCCGGTATACAGCCCGAAATAGATACCTGCTGGGTGCATTATGCCGGTTATAATCCGACAGAGTATATTCTTAAATATTCCGGAAAAATCAAGATAGTTCATTTAAAGGACTTTATTTGCAAAAATCTTGGCAGCGGACCTGTTTACGGAAAAATCGACAAAGCAGATGCCCCAAACCGCGCCTCCAGAGAGGAAAACGGTTTTGAATACCGTCCTATCGGCTATGGAGTTCAGGACATACACGCAATTATAGACGCTTCCGGGAAGGCAGGCGCAGAGGTTTTAATAGTTGAACAGGATGAATCTCATGAAAGGCCGCCGCTTGAAGCAGCAAAGATGAGCCGCCTGTATTTGAAAAGTCTTGGACTGTAGGCAAAGTTCATCAGAACCTGCTGCGAGGAAAGCTGAGCGTCACCTGTCCAACCGAGCTGCTCACGATGCGGATAATCAGTCGGCATCCACATATAGTTTGACAGTGTGGAACGCACACTTGCCGCATGTATCTTATTAAGCATATCATCACTTGATTCAAAGCTGCCGATCTGCTTTAAATCAGTATGAAAGACCTCAGCTTCTATTTCAAATCCTTTCGGCGCGTTTTCTGCCATTACATATCTGAAACAGTGATAACAGAACTGCGGATAAAATTCCTCCTCTTTTCCGCTGCAGATAAATACATCCTGATTCCACAAGTCGCTTTCTTCTCTTGCATAAACACTGCAGTTTCCGACAGGCTTTCCGTTTTCGTCCAACAGCTCGTCATACGTCAGTTTAATTCTTTGTCCGGGTTCGCCGCATACCTTTATTCTTGCACGTCCGCTTATGTTCTCGCCAAAATCATATACGCCGTTCTTAAACGATATTGATTTTAATCTTCTTTTTATCCGCACAGGCGGCATATCAGCTGCTTCAAGCAGTCCTCCGGGTTCGTGGGCATACACCGCATATTCCCAGTCTGCATCATCATAATCCGGGCAGTCAAAGCCTGTCCTTCGCAGTCTTGCATTACAACATTCTCCCTGACGCACATGATTATATATTACTGCTCCTTCTGTGCAGCGCCACGAGTTATCACTGTATATAAAATCCTGTTCCCCGGTTTTATAAATGATTTCCAATACAGCTGTCAGTTTAAGCTTATCCTTCCACGCCGAAAGTTTGTCATTCCAAAGCACCATGTTGTCATTGTAAAATCCATTTCCCACATATACGCCTATGGCATTTTTGCCGGTTGTTATATGCTTGCTTACATCATATGTACGATATATAACGCGTTTGTCATAGCGTGTATACAGTGTGCTTAAAACTTCATCCGCGACAGCTGTGCCATTTATAGTATATACACCTATACCTAATGCACAGATTTTAAGTCTTGCTTCTTTTATCCCGTCTTTCGCGTCAAATTCCTTTCTGAAATATACACTCCGTTTATTTTATCGAGATTTCTCGGCATCACATCAGGTGTTGAGCCTATTGTAATCCATTTTGCCCTTTCATCCAGTACTGCTTTTCTTTCCTCCATCAGCTATTCCTCTGATTATTACTGCATCATTGTTTCAACCAAAGAATACGCAAACAGCCAATTCATCTCACGTGTGGGATGATTTATCTTATTCGCCAAAAGTTCTGTAATATCTGCGCCGTTTGCCGAAAGTGTTTTCCATTTTTCATATACGTCGCATACAGGCACTCCGCACTCTGCCGCTGTCTGTTTTGCTGCTTCAATATAGCTGTCCATTATTCCCCCGGTTTGTGATTTAAAGGATGTGTCTGCAATTTCCGTAATCATTGGTTCTTTGCTGTTTATAACATGGCAGCTTATACTTGTATTCATCATATTCGGCGTCATAAAGATGACCTCATAATATTTTGAAATAGAATATCACAGTTTTGCTTCAAAGTCAATGAAAGAACAAAAAATGTACTATAAAAACAAAAATTGCATTATTTTATTCGCCTTTTTCTACTTCAAACAAATCGTTACTTTACGTTCGCCGTCGGTTATGTTTATTTCCATGC
>CAJLFL010000142.1 GCA_905205855.1 uncultured Eubacteriales bacterium
ACTCCCTGGCGCACACCGCGCCGATCGATCAGGCCGTGACGCTCACCACGCCCGATAAAGCTGCTGTGCCGCAACCATGGTACGACGTGATGTAAAATTCAGTTTTCTTGACGCTTCCTGCTGAAGTGTACTTGTGGTAAACGGCGGAGCACTCTTTCTTTTACTCTCTTTAAGCACAAGCTTTTTAACCGAATAATCCGCCTTCTTCAGCTCGGCTGCTATTTTGTCTGCGGTTTCCTCATCCAAAAGCTTAACCTTCTTACCGTCTGCGGTTCCGTAAAACTTTGCATTAAACGGAAGCTTGCCTTTATCATTGGTAAGGCACAAATCTATTGTCCAGTATTCCTCCGGATTAAACGCTTCTATTTCTCTTTCCCTGTCAACAACCATACGGACTACAACCGATTGTACGCGGCCCGCACTCAGTCCCTTTTTGACCTTTTTCCATAAAAGCGGACTTATCTGATAACCCACGATACGGTCAAGCACACGGCGTGCCTGCTGAGCGTCAACCAAATTCATATCTATCGGTCTTGCCTCTTTAACCGCACCCTTTACAACGTCTTTTGTTACCTCATTAAAGGTGATACGGCAAGGTGTAGCCGGATCTATCTCAAGAACATTTGCAAGGTGCCATGAAATAGCCTCACCTTCGCGGTCGGGGTCGGTTGCCAGAAACACTTTATCAGCGCTCTTTGCTTTCTTTTTAAGTTTGGCAATCAAATCGCCTTTTCCGCGTATTGTTATATACTTCGGCTCAAAATCATGTTCAATGTCAACGCCGAGCTGACTTTTAGGCAAATCGCGTACATGTCCCATTGTTGCCTCTATAATATATCCGCTGCCGAGATATTTTTTAACGGAATCCACCTTGGTAGGCGACTCCACTATAACAAGCTTTTTCTTTCCGTTAGCCTTAGAACCTTTGTTCTCTGCCATTTCTTCATCCTCCCGGATATTTGTTTTATTATTACGTCAGCGCAAGGGCAAATTCAGCTTATACTGACCTCCTGCGCTTTGGACAACAGCTTTTTTCATTTGTAATATAATCAGCATGCTGCTGAGTGCAGCAGTTTCAATTTCACATTCATCCGCTATATCATCAAATAATACAGCATTTTCCTTATCGCTGAGATATCTCAGTATTTTACATTCCGTATCTGAAAATTTCGATTCAGCCAAAAATATTTCAAAACTTTGACTGTCAAAATTTTTATTTTCCGGCGGCAGCGGCACAGGCTTTTCTTTGACAGGCTTAGAGCCGCCGTCAACCGTCAGATTTGCCGGGTTACCTACAACCGGCTTTCCCTTTATACTTATTCCGTATTCTAAGCGTTCCGGATAAACATTTACATACTCCTCTATTATATCCAGCGCATTTATCGTAACCTTTGCCCCGTCTGCAATCAGACTGTTCGGCAGCTCCGAAAACGGATTGATCGGATTTCCCGGAATCGCAAACACATCTCTGTTAGCGTCATATGCAAGCTTTGCCGTAATGGATGTACCGCTTTTCTTTTCACCCTCAGCAATGACAACCCCCGCTGACAAGCCTACTATCAGTCTGTTTCTTTGGTTATAAAATGTTCCCCTGCCTACCGTACCGGGCGGTCTTTCCGATAATATGGCTCCATGCTCCTGTATATGCTGATAAAGCCTTACGTGCTCCGTCGGATAAATCACATCAACTCCGCCTGCCAATACAGCCAATGTTGTACCTCCGACAGAAAGTGCACCGCAATGAGCCGCACCATCAATACCCTTTGCCATTCCGCTGACTATTACAAAGCCGCTGACAGCAAGTTTTGATGCCAATGCGCCTGCGGCTTTCTTTCCGTCATCAGTGCAATGCCTTGAACCCACAATCGTAATGCCGATTGTTTTATTAAGATCAGGCAGCTTTCCCTTTGAATATAGAACCAAAGGCGGATTATTTACCTCTCTCATGCCGTTGGGGTATTTTTCATCATTATCCGCAATAACCCGTATGTCATTCTTACGGCACTTATCAAGGATTCTCTTTGCTCCGTCAAGCGAGGTATCAGCCCTAAGTATGTTTTTAAGCTTTACCAGCTTTGCAAAGCTTAGACTGTAGCGGTTTGCCTTATAAACCTCCTCAGCAGTGCCGAATTTTTCGAGCAGCTTATGCGCGGCATTTAAGTTATAGCCACAGCATTGACTAAGCCATATTCGATAAATTATTTCATCTTCGCAGGGCATTTATATCACCTCCGCCATTTAAAATCGGAGTTCGGATTACTTTCTTTCGGTTAGCCGAACACAATATGCTATGTAATTGAAAAATCATCATCTTTTTAAACTGCTGTCCGACTGCCGTATGCCTAAGCCTAAGCTATACATAGAAATTCCGGCAGCGACAGCAGCATTAAGTGATTCCACCATACCGGACATCGGTATTCTTATCTTTATATCGGAAAGCTTCAGGAATTCCTCAGACACACCGAATGCCTCGCTGCCTATTATAAGCGCACGTTTCCCATTTATTTTGACTTTATTTATTTCTACCGAATCTCTGAGCGCAGTTGCCGCAATCGTAAAGTTAAGCTGTTTAAGCTTAACCGCTATATCCGATCCGGCATTTGATATACACTTCATTCTGAACAACGAACCCATAGCTGACCGAACAACCTTCGGACTGTATAAATCCACACAACCCTTTGTCATAATAACAGAATCTACACCTGCTGCCTCGGCAGTGCGGATTATTGTCCCCATATTTCCCGGCTCGGATACACCGTCAAGTATCAGTACAAAGCTATCACTTTCATTTATAAGCTGCGGATTTTGCGGAATTTTAATCACAGCCGCTATTCCCTGAGGAGTTTCGGTAGGACAAATATCATTGAACAAACCTTCCGTGGTATTATAAACCGATTTTCCGCTGCCGTCAAGACTTTCTATAAGTTCTCTGTTCTTTGCGGCAAATTCATCTGATACAATAACAAACTTCAAATCATCTCCGCAATACTGCAGAGCCTCGTTTACAAGTCTTACTCCCTCAGCAAAAAAAAGTCCTGCTTCCAACCTGCCCTTTTTTTTATGCAAGGAGCGTATAAGCTTTAAAGTTTTATTATCCTTGCTTGTTATGGGAGTCATACTTTTCCCTCCTGCCGCCGCATATACGGCATAATATATTTAAGTATTAAATAAACAATAACCGCCTGAACAGGCAGCAATAAAATATTCTTAATCAGTCTTGCCGGGAATATTCCGGCAAATCCGCTGCCGACAGTCGGTGCAAGGGCAACGGTATTAAGAATTATGTTGGAAAACACAACTATTATAAGCTTTGTCAAAAAAACTCTTGCAAAGGTAACAGGCTTATTATACAGCATTATTCCGTATATCATTCCGGAAATACCTACGCACATAGTATACGCAGGTATATACGCGCCTGTCGGATGCAGAATAAACGATAAAATGTCCTGCAGCATACCTGTCATACAGCCGGGAATCGGGCCAAACATTGCCGTAACAATCGGCTGAGTAACAAATCCAAATCCAATTCTCAGGTATGCACCAAAACGTATCTCATAATAACTCAGAATTATGTTTATAGCCATCATTAAGGCACAAACAATAAGTGTTTTCGGCTTTTTTATCTCTGCTTTGAAACTGTTTCTGTATCTGAAGATACAAAACGCAAGCATTGCCGCAAAAACAACACAAACACACATAAAACTTATAAGCGGACTTGAAAACACGTCAAGAAAGCGCTTAAAAGGCTCTATCACAGCCTTTATCGCTGCCTTGACGCAATCCATATAAGCGTCAAAAGAATTATTCATCAGTAAATACCTCCGTTTATTTTAACTGTTTACACAGCAAAAAAGAGGCACTTCCTGTGTAACAGCGGGATGCGGTATCCGCACCGCGGTGACTGAAATCAGATTATATAAATCTGTCAGTACACACTTCGCCCGTCTATCAACTCCCCGTATAGACGATACTGAAGGGAATGTATAAAACATCTCCCCCGACCGGCACAATACAGTACCGATCCAACGCGCGGATACCTACTCTGTAAAGCACAAATTCCCCAGCACTGCCCAAAGCTGCGGCAAAACACCGATAACCTTAAACTGCTGAAGAATTTGAAAATATTATCTAACCTTTTCTACAAGCTTTGCAAAAGCCTCAGGATCGGCAATAGCTATCTCAGAAAGCATCTTTCTGTTTATCTCTATGCCGTTCTTTTTAAGACCGTTCATAAACTTGCTGTAGCTCATACCGTTTGCACGTGTTGCCGCATTTATACGAGCAATCCAAAGCTGTCTGAACTCTCTCTTTTTAGCCTTTCTGTCCCTGTATGCATATACCAGGGATTTCATAACAGCCTGATTAGCTGTCTTGTAGAGCTTGCTCTTTGCTCCTCTGTAGCCCTTTGCAAGCTTTAATATTTTTTTATGTCTGGCGCGCGTCTTCATAGCGCCCTTTACTCTTGCCATGTTAAAAGCTCCTTTCCAAAATCACATTTTTGCATAAAGCGATACTTACGCTTTATTTATAAGGCATCATGCTCTTGATTGTTGCCTCGTTTGCTGCGGAAAGATATCCGCCCTTTCTCAGATGTCTTTTTCTCTTTGTAGACTTTTTGTTGAGAATGTGACTTCTGAAAGCCTTAGCTCTTTTTACTTTACCGTTTTTTGTTACGCCGAAACGCTTTGCTGCGCCTCTGTGAGTTTTAATTTTAGGCATACTGTTTCTCTCCTTCCGAATAAGTTAAAAGTTTAAGCCTTTTTGGGTGATAATACCATAGCCATATTGCGTCCTTCAAGCTTGATGTCCTTGTCCGCACCGCCGAACTCCTCAACGCCGTCACGGAATCTGTTAAGCAGATCTCTGCCGAGAGAGCTGTGTGTGATTTCACGGCCTCTGAATCGTACCGAAACCTTAACCTTGTCACCGGACTTTAAAAACTTAATAGCCTGATTCATCTTGGTGTTAAAGTCGTGGTCATCTATATTTGGGGTAAGTCTTACCTCTTTAAGTCCCACAACCTTTTGGTTTTTACGGTTCTCTTTTTCGCGCTTTGCAAGCTCAAACTTATGCTTACCATAGTCCATAATCCTGCAAACCGGCGGTTTTGCCTGAGGTGCGATTTTTACCAGATCAAGATTTTTTTCCTCCGCCATGACCTGCGCCGTTTTGTTGTCAACTATTCCAAGCTGCTCACCGTCAGGTCCAATCAGACGAACCTCCTTGTCTCTGATTTCCTCGTTAATCATCAAATCCTGCTTTGCTATTTCAAAACACCTCCAAAAAATAATAAGCTTAGACTGTTATTTTGCAATTCCCGAATAAAAAATGCGGGACGCAAAAGCGTACCGCATGAAAATCCTGTAATAAAAGGCTTTTAAAGTCCTTTAAACGGAAGCCCCTTTGCTTATGTGCTGGGGGGAGAAGCGGACGACTTCTGCTTTTACAAACTTAAA
>CAJLFL010000143.1 GCA_905205855.1 uncultured Eubacteriales bacterium
ATTTCATGCTAAATTACAGCTAGGGGCTGAAAGCCGAAATCCGGCTCTCAGCCCAAAAAAAACACTTAGATTATATGATCATTTTGGAGCCTAATTTGAGGTTTACACAAAATGAGGGATTGCCCTTCCGTTTCCCTTAAAAACTGTCATTTTCTTGTCGGTTTTAAAGACTATACCTACTTCAGCTCCCAATTTAAAAAATACGCGGGATGTTCACCGGGAAATTATATCAAAAAATTTAAAAAATAAAATATGGCATACCATGGTTTTCTGAAAGCCATGACATGCCATATTTTATAAGTTTAATTCAGATCGAATGAAAGCGGTAAGTTCATCCGCAATCCTTTTTTGTCCTTTTCGGTTCGGGTGACCGTCCCCGCCTACTTCCTCTTGTTCCGGCTCGACGATATTGATATGCAAAGAGTAAAAATGCATATCTGATTTTTTGATATCTTCAAACAGGGATTGCATCATATCGCAATACCCATTTGTCATCATACCATAGATCCATATAATATCGGTATCCGGCATATCCTGCCGAATCATCTGAATAAACGCAAGCATTCCCTTCCGCATCTCATCATCCGAAACGCCGGCCGCAAAGTCATTGGTTCCCAAGGCAATCACAATCAAATCAGGTTTTTTTGAAAAATCCATCTCAATCGGCAGATGCCGGCTTTTTTGCTTGTAATAGTTCTTCATCGGCTCGCTTCTGTCACCGTCCCAAACCGATACAATTCCATGCCCGGACACAGCGCAGACATAGGCATCAGCATGAAAGCTTAAAGCCGTCTGATTAGCATAAGAAACTGAATAATCATTATTGCACTGCATTTTTTCATTTGTGATCGGATCGGTAAGCGATGCATAAGCATTGGTTATAGAATCCCCGTAAAAATCGAACCTCATTCCAGGAGCCGGCGGCGTTTTCAATAATGCGTCAATTCCCTTTTTGCCAAAATCAATGCCACTAATAAACAGGTATTGCTCCGGGAAAAACAATTCTGTAATTCTCATGATTTTAAATGTATGCTCTTTGTTTTCAAGGCCGTCTATCACCAAGACTTCCTTGGAATCCATAATCGCAAATTTTTGCGCAATTCCGTCGATCTCACTGTATACATAAATAGGATCCTTATCCGCCGGATTAAGCTTATATGCATCGGTTTCAAAGAATACCCTGATTGAATCTCCAAAAAACCGCAAACTAAGCCCTGCGCCGACCCAATCTACATTCAGCATATCGTGATACAGGGCGCATCTCCCATGCATGATGATTTTATCCTGTATTTCAGCTATACTTAATTTCACTAAAGCACATCCTCCCTTACCTGCGCGCACTAAGAATATCCGCGTCACTGATTATTTTTACTCTTTCTTTTATCTGCTCTTCGGTTAATGCTGTATCAAAGGTAACCAAAATCGTTTTATCGGAGGTTATATCAAAATAGTTATCCGAAAAAGCAATCACTTCACCCGGAATATCGATAAATGCATTGCGTACAAACCGATCCGATGTAATGTAAAGTTCTGCCGTTTGGACATTTTTCTTTATATCGATTTGAATCTTTGCTTTCGGGATTTTCAACTTTCTCGGCGGATTCACCACAAGGGTTTCGACAGAAACTCTGTTTCCCCCGCAGTCCGTCAGCACCGCCTCGACAAAGACATCTTTTCTCTTCTTCATCAATGCTTCTGTAATCCCGGTACGGATATCACAATCCGCAGACAATGCTTTCGCGTCAATATCGTATGTTTCATCTGAAATGATATTGAAATCCATATCCTTAAGATACACGCTGACATGACCGCTAAAATCTTTTAAAGTTTCATTTGATATATGAACCCTGACAGCGGCATCTTTTGTATACACCGACAGGTGAATCGGTGCAAAGCACCTCTTCGCGATATAATGAACCGGTTTCCACTTTCCAAGGCTGTCAACCGACGACCAGGACGCAACCGGCCAAATATCGTTAAGCTGCCAGTATAAAACTCCCATACACCTTCCGCGGTTACGCCGATAGTGCTCAAATGTATATTTCAATCCCTCGGCCTGACAAAACTGCGAGGCCGCTGCAATTTTATCAAATGTTTTTGGCAATCCGTACTGTTCCCCGATATATCGCAATATTTTAGCGGTCCCCATCATACCCGCCTTCTGATGGTTATCCATCTCATCGGTAAACAGATCCATTTGTTCATCCGATATCACCGATCTTAATGCGTCCATGGACGGAAATGACTCAATCCCGAATTCCGAACAAAATCTCGAATAATCCTCCCTAAGACTGTCCAGCGAACTGCCGACATTCCATTGCGTCCAAACATGATTATCCCCGTCATGCTGATCGTGGGATTCTAAAAGCTTACCTTCGGTCGACGGCGATGACGGCCAATAAAAAATATCCGGCGCCAATCGGCTGCAAATACTCGGCAAAGTTTTATAAAACAACGTTTTATAATCCGCAAGCATCTTGTCGTTTGGAAGTCCTCTTTCCCAATAAGCCATCGATTCTTCGATTTCATTGTTTCCACACAAAAGCCCGAGCGAGGCATGGTGGCGAACTCTTTTTATAAACTGCTCCGCCTCGATGGAAATTGTTTCTAGGAGCGCTTCACTGAGATTGATATCCGTGCATGCAAACATAAAGTCCTGCCATACAATGATTCCCATCTCATCGCAAATATCAAAAAAATCATCGCCGGGGTAATATCCTCCGCCCCAGACTCTGATGCAGTTAAAATTTGCATCCTTAGAATCCTTCAGCAGTTGATAGGTATCATCATAACAAATCTCAGACAGTATATTCTTTTCCGGTATATAATTGGCGCCCTTTGCAAAAATCTTCTTTCCGTTTAATTTAAAGCAAAATTCACGCCCCCATTCATCGTAATCCCGACTGAGTTCGAGCGTTCTGAGCCCGATTCTCTTTTTTATCCTATCAATTTCTTTCCCATGCCTTTTTAAAACAAAGCATATGTCATAAAGATTTTGATCCTCCAACCCGTTAACCCACCACAATTTTGGGTTTTCTAACACGATTGTACACTTGCGATCCAAAAACGCGTAAGTTTTTCCTTCAAATTCAGCCACAACATCAAGGTCTTTGCAATCCTCCGTAAGATCGACAGATAAATTGAGTGCAACGGTATCCTTCCCATGAATCTGTCTGATTTCAAAATCCTTGATTCTGGGTGTATCATAGGCATCAATGTATACCGGTTTCCAGATTCCCATGTCCAGCATCCTGGGTCCCCAATCCCAGCCGCCCATGTGATAGGCCTTCCTTAGGTAAGGGTTTCCGGGATACATGCTCTCGACAGACCACACCGGCTCTTTTGCATACATCGCGTCCATATATGCCGTCGGCGATTGAATGTGTACCTCCAGCGTGTTTTTCCCCGACACAACATATCTCTTTATGTCAGCTAAATATCGGCGATGCATATTATCTGTATTGAGGATTTTATTGCCGTTGAGTCTGACCTCTGCCAGTGTGTCAATGCCTTCAAAAACAATTTCCACATTACGGCTCTGCATCCATTCGTCCAACCCATCAAACTCCGCGGTAAACAAAACGTCCCCATCTGCAACATCATAATACTTTTGTTCATTGCATCCGATATACGGATGCGCAATGACCTTGTTTTCAATCAAAACGCCGTAGAGAGAACACGGCGTCTTACATGTAAAACTTCCAAAACATTCAGAATGCATCTTCCAATGATTTAGTGCAATCTTCATTTTTCATCCTCCTGCTCCACACAACTGTGCTTTTTATTACCGTCTGCTGTATAAACGCACTTCGTTTTATAAATGCTTTTGCATGATGTCAAGCATTTTTCGATCCAATTTGTGTCCATAAAAATCCTCGTACACAACATCGTCTCTTTCACTGTCAATAATGCCGAATATTCCATAGAGATTCCACATAGCCCAGCCAAACTTCTTTTCATTTAAAACCGTCAAAATATCATCGAGCCATGCCAATGCCACGTTGTGCGGCGTAAAATTCGCACAGCCAAGTTCACCACACATTACATTTGCACTGTATATCTCCGAAATGGACTTCCACATATCCATGGATTGTTCAAATTTTTCTTTATTATATTCGATACGCTTTCCGCAGCCGTCGATTCTGTAACCGCCCGGCCAAACGGGCGTTTCCGTACAGAATGTCTTGGAAAATCGATAATGCGTCAGCGACTCCGGACCGTAGGCGCGCGTTGAATGAATACAGTTTGGCATCTCTTCCGTCATCATCAATACATTCGGATATTCTCCCCAACTGAGGCCATCAACTACAAAGTATCTTTGCGGCGAGATTTTGACGATGTCTTCTATCACTCTATTGCAAACCCTTGTATAATCAGCGATATTGACTACAATATCCGGTTCGTTGATAATATTAAAGCTCAGTCTGTCCGATGAAACATTTTGATATCTCTCTGCAATCGCATGCCAGTGATGAACAAAGGCATCCAATGCTTTGTCATCGCTCCAAAGGTCAAGCTTTTCCTCTATTTTTTCATCCTTGTTGATGCAGTACCCAACCCCTCTGTGCATAGCGATATTGATGTGCAAATTGTATTTTTCGGCGTATTCCACCGCTCGGTCAAGTTCTGCCAATCTGTCATAATTAATGTAAAAGGGTCGATCCACATCACCCCACAACCGATAGGATAACGGAATCCGCACAAAATTAAACCCCAGTTCTGCAATGATTTTAAAATCAAATTCCTTAAAACCGCTCAGCACATTTTCTCTGATTACACTGGACTCCTTTGAACAAAACATATTTAAAAGATTAAAGCCCCGCCAAGATGATATCAAGTCCGCATTCATATATCTGCACCTCTCCATATTCAGAATACTTATTAGTTTTATATCATAAACAAAAATGACAGTCAACACAATGATTTTAATTTGTGGGATTTGGACACCTTAAATGTCAAAAATGAACATTGAAATCAAGATATGTTTGTATTATATTAAGAGTGTCAGATGAACACAAGCGCAAAAAAGGGGTAATGGAATGTATCCTGTTGTTTTAATCGGCTACGGACATATGGGAGCCGTCCATCTTGATGATATCTAATTGATTTTTTCATATTACCCTTCCTTCCGTTTTGATATATCCCACATTTCGGAAATACGCCGATACTTTTCATCAATTCATACAATCATTTTACCACTTAGGATTTGTGATTTGTTTAAAATTTTAGTAATGATGTTTAAAAAAATATACAACCTATCCCTTACCGCCTTGTAATTATGAAGGCTTTGTGGTAAATTGTAATTGTAAAACGATATGATGAAAAATGTATGTATCTATGGGGTCGTTGATAAGGAAATCGGCCGCGCCGAGGAAGGCGACCTGATCGAATATTATCGCTATCCCGATAGGGAATACAAAACAA
>CAJLFL010000144.1 GCA_905205855.1 uncultured Eubacteriales bacterium
AAGGAGTGAAGTGTTGATGAGTAATTCAATAAAGAAATAAAAAAAGATAATACCTACATATGTCCATAAAAAAGCAATGGATTTACCGATGTTTTTTGAAAAGAAACCATATCAGGAAGCAAGCGGCAGAACTTATCCGCTGCCTTTTTCAGACAGTATCAGTGATGTGAAAACCGGTGTGGAATATGATGTGTATACCCTTGAAAACGAATATATAATGACACAGGTTTTACCCGATAAGGGAGGAAAAATTCTGCGCGGATATGATAAAATCGATAATTATGACTTTATTTATTATAACAAGGTAATCAAGCCTGCGCTTGTCGGTCTTGCCGGTCCGTGGATTTCCGGAGGAATTGAGTTTAATTATCCTCAGTATCACCGTCCGACAACCTATATGCCGCTTGAAGCCGTAGTTGAAGAAGCTGAAAACGGTGAAAAAACCGTATGGACAGGTGAGGTTGAACCGTTTAACCGTCTTAAAGGTATGGCGGGTATCGCTATAGATGAGGGACGAAGCTATATAAAAGCAAAGGTAAAGGTGTATAACCGCACAAGTCAGCCGCAGGTGTTTATGTGGTGGGCAAACCTTGCTGTTCCTGTAAATGAAACGTATAAAACAATATTTCCGCCGGATGTTGAATGGGTAAACGACCATGACAGACGGTGTACCATGAGCTGGCCTATTGCCAAAGGTGTGTATCACACAGCAAGACCGTTTGACTACGGCGACAGGACAGATATTTCAATGTATGATGCGGTAAATGTTCCGTCCTCATTCCTTGTATCTCAGGGGCAGTCGGATATGGATTTTGTTGCAGGAGATGACGGCGGCAAGCAAAAGGGAATTGTAACGGTTGCCGACCATCACATATCTCCTGGTAAGAAAATGTGGCATTGGGGCAAGGATGACTTCGGTGATATGTGGTGCTCCAACCTGACAGACGAGAACGGACCGTATATCGAGCTTATGATGGGTGTATATACCGATAATCAGCCTGATTTTACCTGGATAGCTCCGTATGAAAGCCGTACCTTTGAACAGTATTGGTATCCTATCCGTGGAATAGGTGATGTAAAAAATGCAACAATAGACGCGGCGGTCAATGTTGAAAAAAGAGGCGAAAAGCTTTTCTTCGGATTTAATGTAACAGGAAAATTTGAAAACACAAGAATAAATGTATATAACAATGATTCACTTGTAATTACAGATACCGCAAATCTTGATCCGACAAAGGCATATCTCAGGGAAATTGATATGTTGGGTATGGATATAAACAATATTAAGGTTGAGCTTGTATCGGCAGAGGGCAAAATCCTTGTTGATTACAAAACATATGTAAGAGGTCAGAAACAGCCGATTACGCCCAGAAAGCCGGTCGTGCGTCCGAGTGAGCTTGAAACAGCAGAGGAATTGTATATTAACGGACTTCATCTTGAGCAGTACAAGCAGCACAATTATGACGCAAGAGATTATTATACAGAGGGACTGCGCCGCAATCCCTCCGATATACGCTGTAATACAGGAATGGCAAGGATTTCTTATAAAAACGGACAGTTTGAGGACTGTATAAAATATGCTGACGCGGCAATAAAGAAGCTGACCGAAAGAAATATGCATCCCACAGATACGGAGGCTATGTATTTTAAAGGGCTTGCCCTGAATGCTCTCGGTAGGGCAAAAGAAGCGTATGATATTCTGTCAATGGCGGCTTGGGACTATAAATTCCGTTCTGCGGCATATTTTGAGCTTGCAACGCTTGACTGCAAAAATAATGATTTTGCCGGAGCGCTTGAAAAGCTTGATATATCACTCAGCTGCAATTCAGGTCATACAAAGGCTATGAACATAAAGGCGCTTGTGCTTCAAATTCTCGGCAAAAATGACGAGGCAAAGGACTTGCTTGATGAGATACAAAAATACGACCGCCTTGATATGTTCAGCGTGTATCAGCTTTTGGATTTTGGAGGGGATAAAGAAAGATTTAATGAAGTATTCGGCGAAAAATGCGAAAACTATCTTGATGTTGCATATGATTTAATCAGCTGCGGATTTTATAAAAAGGCTATTGAGGTAATTGATTTGTCAGAAAAGGTTTATCCGCTGTTTGATTACGTAAAGGCATATTGCTATGGAAAAACAGGCGATGACGATAAAGAAAGCGAGCTGCTTAAATCAGCGGAGGTACAGGAAACCGGTTATTGCTTTCCGTCAAGACTTGACGATATACCCGTTTTGGAAAACGCGATATTAAAAAATTCTGATGGTGATAACGCATATTATTACCTCGGTTATCTGTATTATGACAGATTTGCATTTGAAAAGGCAACAAAATTATGGGAAAAATGTATTGCGCTTGATCCAAAGCATCCAAAGGCATTCAGAAACCTTGCGCTTTCATACTTCGATAAAAAGGGAGATTTGCTTTCAGCAAAAATGTGCATGGAAACCGCGCTTGAAAACAAGCCTGATGATTCAAGACTGATTCTGGAATATCAGCAGATACTGCGTAATATGAACTATTCTCCGGAGTATATGCTGAAAGTATATGACAAGCACGAAAGGCTCATGATTCAGCGTGACGATTGCTATCTTGACAAAATTACATTAAAGTGTATGACGGGTGAATACAAGGAGGCAATAGAAATGGCGAAGCACAGACGCTTTCATATCTATGAAGGCGGCGAGGGCAAGCTTACCAAGCAGCACGCATGGATGCACGTTTTATACGGCAATCAGCTTTGTAAAAGCGGAAATTTTGACGAGGCTGAAAGAATTTATAAGGATGGCATATTATAGTTATTGCGCGTTACGTCTATTGCGGTAATGTTGGTCATGGCTGCACTGTAATACTCCATGTTCCATGATGCCTGATAAAAATAATTGTATGCTTTATTGGTATTATCCATAGCAAGATAAATCAATCCGAGATTAAAATAAGTCTTGCCGCTTTGCGGATGCTTGTTGTATTTGCAGGTTACATTTTCGGCACGCTTTGCATATGCAAGCGCTTTGTCAAAATCATTATGCTTATAACAAAAATCCGCCATAGCGTTAAGAGAATCAATATGCTCCGGATATCGCTTTAACGCTTCCGTCCAATAGCTGTCCGGAAGAATAGCCGGATCGCGGTACTGCCTTACATGCACACCTTCAAGATACAGCTCCTGTGCGGATTTTACTTCTTTGAGGTTTGGCATATCTTCGGTTGTATCGGGAATATTGTAAAGCTCGCGTTTTTTTTTCGGTATATGAGATAACTTCAGTATTTTCGCTGATTGCCGAAACAGAACTGCCGACACCTCCGAGCGGAATATTAAAATGCTGCGGTATGCCGGCTTTAAACGCAACGGCTTGGTTCAGTATTTCTTTCCCGTCCGATACAGCGGTAACATTCGCTGTTATATCGCGTGTGGTTTGAATAACAAGTCCGTCGCTGTCCCAATGCACAGCACCGTTTAAGTTAGCGTAAGACGGAATTCCGATATTGCCTATGGGATACCAGTGCTGAGAAAATTCTTTGGTTTCGTACGGTTCTATCCATGCAAAATCAGGCTGGTTGTCAGAGTATGAGCCTGCCATCAGCTCGGCATATGCGCCGTCTGTGTCGGTAAGAGCGTTTTCCCATGAGTCCGACAGCTGATTGTACGCCCATGTAAACATCTTTTTGCCGGGTGCAGTGTGATGATTTGCTATATGAACTACTCCGCAGCCTTTTCCGTGATCAAAGCCACCAAAAAAATCATATTCCGACGGCGCACAGAAATATGACGTAGGCTGAACAGTGTTTTTATGCATAGATATATCTGTTTCTCCGTCATAACGGATTCCGTTGAATACACCTAAGGCATTTGTCGCTATCGGATATGTTGTGACTGAACGCTTATAATGGAAATTTACATATGAAACATCCTTGGGATAAAATATCTGATAGTTTTTGTTTACCGGTACTGCGGCGTTTTCCCACCAGAGAAAGGAGTTTGTCACAGGGGTGCGGTTGCACAGCTTCATTCTGGTTTCAAACTTGGCTTCTCCGGGCTTTAAAACTATACCGACCATTCCTTTCGTTCGCTGGATGGGATCGTGCTCGGATAACCATACTATAACGCTGCCGTCAGTTTGCCTTTCTGTGCAGTAATCTACAGGCATAAAGGTTGAAGCTCTGTGATGAAACGGCCAGTTGAATTCCAGACCGCCTGAAATCCATGAACCAAGACAGCCTATCAGGGCAGGCTTTATAACGTGCTGCTTATAAAAAGTCATATCCGGTTGTCTTGTCAAATGCGGAATAGATTTTGCCGCCAAGCTCCGGGAGAATTTCTATTCTGAGGTATTCGTTTTCAAGCCGAATACAGGTGTATTCCTTGTCCTCCTTGTGCTTACGGTCAACTTCGAGGACAATATGATTCGGATAAGGGTTGCCGCTTGTCCTTTGATGAACGCGGTTTTCCGCAAACATTGGCATCTCCTCCGGAGATGGCTCTCTGTAGGTTGGTATTGTTATTTTACATTCTGTTACTGTTACCATGATAAATCACCTCGCAGTGACAGTGTATTCCAAAATAACAATGCTTTGCAAGACAAAAAAATACGTAAAATATGCAGAAATCTTTGTTTGCAAATCAAAATATTATAATATATAATTGTGTTGGTGATAAGCGATGATAATAAATATTATAACAGAGCCGGAGTATGCCGATACAGTGTGGTGCAGAGAAACAATGACGGGAATAGAAAAGAAATGTTCTGCGCTGAGATATAAACATATAAGCTGCCGCCCGATAAAGTTAAAACAAAATACAAGCTGTGTTCTGATAGACCATGATTCGGCAACAGAGGAATGTATTGAGTATCTGAAGTCATGCGGCAGAAGAAAAATCGCTTTATACGGGATAAACAATAATTCATATGCGGATATGATAAAGGTAAAATACTTTAAAGATAAGGACGTATATTATTGTGCCGGAAAAAAAGAATGGAAAGCTGCTTTGACAGCTTTATAAGCAATGCCGGCTGTTATGACGCTGCTGTGTGCTCAAATTATATATCGGCAGTTTACCTTATGCATAATCTGAAAAACAAGGGAATTGATGTGCCGAAGGATTTATTTGTTGCAGCATACGGAGATTCTGAGATAGGTAAGAGCTTCAGACCATCTCCTACAACAATCACTTTAGACCATGAGCAGCTCGGAATACAAGCGGTAAACCTGTGTCGATTTTTGGCATTTTCGGAAGGAGATGTCAGTGCTGCGGTAAGAATTCCCGGAAGAATTGTTCCGTTCCGGCGGAATCAACACAGGGTATAGCGTATAAAAAATCGGTTATGCAGCAAAAAAGCAATAGGCTGACCGAAAATATTTTTAAGGTTGACGCCGATATTCTTGAAATTAAAGAAATTGAAAAACTGACAG